>JALVWI010000245.1 GCA_027038335.1 Campylobacterales bacterium
AGCTCTAAGCTCTCAGCTCTAAGCTTTCCCATGTCTTTTCCCCAGATATGCATTTATAACATTTTCGTCATCGGTTATCTCTAAAGGAGTTCCTTCTGCTAACTTTTTACCAAAATTAACAACCGTTATCTTATCTGAAATTTGCATCACCATCTTCATATCATGTTCAACTAGTATGATAGTTATCCCCCTATTTGCCAACTCTTTAATGATCTCAGAGATTTCTGCTGTCTCTTTTGGGTTTAGTCCGGCTACCGGTTCATCAAAAAGAATAAGTCTAGGTTTTGCAGCTAAGGCTCTTATGATCTCAAGCTTTTTAAGAACTCCATAAGGCAGAGAATCAGCTTTTTTATATGTTATATCTTTAAGAGAAAACATTTTTAGATACTGTATAGCTTCATACTCATACTTTTTTTCATCCTCTCTTATCTTTTTAGAATTTATGCAAGAAAGTATGAAATTTTTATTTAAAAACCTGTGAAATCCTAGCATTATATTTTCTAACACACTCATCTCTTTGCAAATTTCTAAGTGCTGAAAGGTTCTGCATACTCCTTTGTGTACGAGTTTGTTCATAGATATATTTGTTATATTTTCTCTTTTTCCGTGTATTATCTCTTCTATATCATCTTTATGATAAACTTCACCCTCTTTTTTTAGATAAATTTCACCTGAAGTTACCCTATAAACACCTGTTATCATGTTGACTAGTGTAGTTTTGCCTGCACCGTTTGGTCCTATGATAGAGTGAATAGTACCGCTTTTGACATCAAAGCTAAGATCATCTACAGCTTTAAGTCCTCCAAATTGTTTAGAAAGCTCTCTAACTACTAACACTTTTTTGCCCTATTTTATCAAAAAGTGAAATGATCCCTTTTGGCATAAACATCATCACAAGTATGATAATAACACCATATATCAATGTTTGATAATCCTCCAGTGAAGTTAAAAACTGCGGAAGTATAGTGAGTATGACAGCTCCCAAAAGTGCTCCATAAATCCTACCGATCCCTCCAAAAACCACCATAACAACAAGCTCTATGGATCTATTGAAACTAGCCTCAGCCGGACTTATAAAACCTGAAAAAAAGGCATACATACTTCCGGCAATAACAGCAATAACAACAGAGATAACAAAAACATAACTTTTATATTTTGCCACATCAGCACCCACACTTGCAACTGCCGTAGTTGAGTCATGAATACCTCTTAAAACCCTTCCATAGGGTGATTTGATAAGATTTTTAAGAGCCATTATCAGTAAAATCAGTATAATTGAGCTTAAAATATACCATTTCAAATTGGTATCAAACTCAAACCCAAAAACCTTAAATATATCAACCCCCATACCGTCAGGTCCACCGGTTAAATCACTTTGAGCATTGATAGCTATATAGATGATAACTCCTACACCAAGTGTCGCCATAGCTAGATAATGCCCTTCAAGTTTTAGTATCGGTTTTGAAATGATATAAGCAAAAATACCCATAAAAACTATGGCTATAAAAAGAGATAGCATAGGAGAGATAGCATATTTTGACGAAAGGATAACAGATATATAAGCCCCAAGTGCCGCAAATCCGCCATGCCCCAAGCTTATCTGCCCCGCATACCCTATCAAAAGGTTGAGCCCTATACAGATGATGGCATTGAGTATGCAAAGCACCGCAATCTCATAATAAAAGTCATTCCTCATACTAAATGCTACAATAATTAAAACAAGAGTAAGTAAAACTACATCAATATTTCTTTTTAACATCACAAACCACAATTTTTCATTTTTAATTTTTCATT
>JALVWI010000246.1 GCA_027038335.1 Campylobacterales bacterium
AGGTTCAGGAGGATTTTTAAGCATATCTATAATTTTTTGAAACATCTCATTTGATACAACAATCTCTTTTGGAATAATAAACTCTTTTGGTATATTTAATATCTCTTCACTCATAAAAACTCCTTAAATCTTTTAATAACAATAATCTCTATACCCACACCCCTTACAAAACTTTATCTCTTTAAAAGGTGGTGGTGTTGGTTGCTCTAAAAATTGGCTTACCTCATCTATAAGCTCCTCCATTATCTTCATATTGGCTTCACTCCCCTCTACAAAAATAACCGTTCTGCCCGATATAACTTTTCCATTTATCTCTTTTAGTTTTAAAGAAGTTTTGAGTTGCCACATATAAAAAAGCAGTTGCATCTTTGCCCCCTCTGGGTTACTCATGCTCTTTTTATATTCGGTTACCAAGTAGTGACCTCTCTGTTTACCTATCTTGTCAAATTTGAGGTTAGAAAATGGAAAATCGTGCAGTTGCTCCTCTTTTATCTCTGCTAAGGCTTTACCCATTTGGATATTTTCGTCCCACTGGTCGGCATGGATTTTTCGGCTATAGAGCCATGCTTCTCTTTTGCAAGTTACGTAGTAGTGGATTAGTGTTCCTGTTATTAGGTCTTGGTTAAAACTCATCTATAAAAATCCTCTCTTTTTCAAAGTTGCAACTCTTCTGTTGTAGAACCTCTCTAAATTTTCTGAAAATTTACTAGAACTGTATCTATTCCTATATACTCTCAAATCATTAAAAAGTTTAATCTCTCGAACTTGCTCTATATATTTTGGAAACTCTGTTACAAAAACATCAACTATCTTTTTAATGCTTTTTTTAGTCTGTAGTCTACTAATACCAAGCCGTTGTGATAACTCATAAAAATCATCTAAACTAATATTGTGCCGTTTACCACCTAAAGGAAGCCCTAGCTCATCACTATCTCCCCTATAGACTCCATTACTTATAAGGTCATAAAGTGGAGAGAGTCTATACTTATCTTTCCCAATATTGATAATTGAGATATTTTTAATATGTAAATCAGCATGTTCTATGACAAAAGAGAAGATATAAAACTCCAAAAATCTCAATCGCTCATCTTTAGACTTAACCACATTGGCTATTGCATCAAAGAGTCTCTCACTAGTGATAAAATACTTTTGGTCACTTTTAATATTCATAATCTGTGCAAAATCTCTCTGTTCATATTTGTACCCATCATATCTGTCATACCGTTTAACCAAATAGTGAAAATCTTTCTCTCCTGCAATAACGGCACTCCAAGGAACATCAAACCCATAAGCATTTTTGGCAAAGCTCATAAAAAGATGTTCATTTAGCCCCAAAAAGGGTAGATAAACCTGCTCTTTATCTTTAAAATTATAAACAGCACTCTCTACATTATAAGGCTTCAACAGATACAACGCCTCTGAACTTTGAGCTATAGTAGCTTTTTTAAAATCGACATTTACATCTATTTTATTCTGATACCCACTAAGTGAAGAGTGTTTTCCTTTAGCTTCAAGAATGGCTCTGTCAATATCTATGGTAAAATCTAAGATATTTGGAAACTTCTGCTCTTCTAAAATATCCTCTTTAACACCAATCCAATTTTTACGATTGTTATAACTGTTCTTATAACCATAGAGCTTATCTAACGAGACAAAATCAAAATCTCCATGTGTATTTTCAAGCTCCAAAAGTATCTCTACCAAGCTTCTATTTTCAGCTAAATAGCTATCTCTCCTATCACTTTCAGGGATTAAATTTTCAAAAACAGGAAAAAGTGTTGT
>JALVWI010000247.1 GCA_027038335.1 Campylobacterales bacterium
AGTATTTTCATTGATTTTCCAATCCACAGGCAAATATGCCTTGCATTTTTCACAATCTTTTAACAACTCATTCAATTGCCAATCAATTCTACTGCTTATCCTTTGATGCTTAGGATGAGCCATCGGAGACATAGCATAAGCAATACCGTTTATAACTTCCCATCTACCTTCCCAATTTTTATACTCATCATAAGTATAGTTTGGATAACACTCTTCTTTTTTTAAAACACCCATAAAAACTCCTTCCAAAAAGCTCTAAGCCCTTAGCTCTATGCTCTAAGCTCCCCTAAGCTTATGAGTCAAAAGCTTCCAGCCTCTCTTCAACCTTCTGCAAATTCTCTTGTGCCTTAGATAGAGCTTCTTTATTTTGTTCAACTACCTCTTTTGGTGCATTTTTGACAAATTTTTCATTATTTAACATTCCATTTAATTTTGCTATCTCTTTTTCAAGTTTTGCTTTTTGGTTTTGCAATCTTGAAATGATAGGAGTTAGATCTACTCCCTCAAGAGGAATAAAAACTTCAAGATTTTCACTTACATCACTTACCGCATTTTCTATGGAAGTTTTGCTAAAACTTACCTCTTTTACTTTTCCAAGCAACTCTATATAATTTTTAACTTTTTTAAGTTTATCTATATCATCACTTTTTATGATAGCTTTATCTATCTTTTTATTTGCAAGTTCGATATTTGCTTTTGCTCTTCTTATAGAGATGACCGCTTCCATAGCCAAAGAGAAAAGCTTTTCAACCTCTTCATCTCTTTCATAGCTTTTTGGATATTTGCTTATCATGATAGAGCTATTAACTTCTAAAGAGCTATTTGATAAGCTTTGGTAAATAAATTCAGATATAAACGGCATAAAAGGATGAAGGAGTTTCATAGCCTCTTTATAGATGCTACCAAGCTCACTTATACTCTCTTTTGAAGCTTTAGAAAACTCTATACCCCAGTCGCAAAATTCACCCCATAAAAATCTATAAAGTGTTGTAGCCGCATCATTAAATCTATAAACATCCAAATACTCTCTGGTTTCTTTCACAGCAAGTGCAAATCTACTTTTTACATATTTGCCAAGATCAGTTTTAAACTCAACTCTATCCATATCCTCAAAGCTATCTTGATACATCAAAAAATATCTTGAAGCATTATAGAGCTTATTTGTAAAGTTTCTTATCTGTTCAGTTTTCTCTTTTGAGAGCTTTATATCTCTTCCTTGTACCGCTAAAACTGCTAAAGTAAACCTCAAAGTATCGGCACTATACTCTTTTATCATATCAAGCGGATCTACAACATTGCCCTTTGATTTGCTCATCTTTTGACCATGTTCATCTTTTACAAGTGCATGAAGATATATATCTTTGAAAGGAAGCTCACCCAAGAAATGTTCACCGCTAAACATCATCCTAGCAACCCAGAAAAAGAGTATATCAAACCCGGTTATAAGTATAGAGTTTGGATAAAACTCTTTCAAATCATCTTCAAACCATTTTTCACCTTTGAGTGCATCACCGTTTCCCCATCCAAGAGTAGAAAATGGCCATAAACCGCTACTAAACCAAGTATCTAGCACATCAGGGTCTTGATGAAAATGTTTACTAGCACATTTTGGGCAAGATTTCGGCTCATCCTCTTCACTTGCCCATTCAAATCCACACTCATCACAGTAAAATACCGGTATTCTATGTCCCCACCAAAGCTGTCTTGATATACACCAGTCTCTTAGCTCTTTCATCCAAGCATTATATGAGTTTATCCAATGAGATGGATAAA
>JALVWI010000248.1 GCA_027038335.1 Campylobacterales bacterium
TTATTATAAGTGCATTTGTAACATATTTGCTCTCTTTTGAAAGATCACTATATATAACTTTTCCCGCAACATCACTCTTGATAGTATAACTCTCAAACGGCTCAAGCTTTGCATAGTAAACATCCCCAAGCACAACTGTTACAAAAAAAGATATAGTTATAATAATTTTTTTCATTCAATGATCTCCTTTTCTTTGCTAAAGATTTGCTTTAGATGATAGAAATGCTATGACAAAATATAGCCTAATCACTTAGCTTTTTTAAAACTCTTCGTGAAATCTATATTTATATTTTTTTAGTGCTTTTCTTATGTTCTCTTGATGTTCTTTGCCTTTGGTTTCCAAAGCTATGGTTACATTTGCATCTCCGTATGATAAGGTGGTAGAAGTTCTATCATAATCTATCTGTATGATATTTGCACTTAATTCTTCAAAGATGTCTGTTAGTTTTCTTAAAGCTCCCGGTTTATCTATAAGGGTTATCAAAAGTTTCATTTTTCTATGAGCTTTTATCTGACCTTTTTCTATGATGACTGAGAGCATACCTACATCTATATTTCCTCCGCTTATCACTACTCCTACTTTTTTATCTTTAGCATTTACTTTGTTATGCATCAAAGCTGCAACTCCTACAGCTCCTGCTCCCTCAACTACTATCTTTTGTCTTTCAAGTAAAAATAAAACTGCATTTGCTATCTCTTCATCATCAACTTGAACTATATCATCTACACATTCAAGTATGATTTTTAAGTTTTTTTCATTAGCATCTCTTACCGCTATACCATCAGCTATGGTTCTAACATCACTTGTACTTAGTGCTTTTTTTTCTTTAAAAGATTCATACATAGCAGGAGCTCCTTTTGAGGTAACTCCTATGATCTTTATACGAGGGTCAAGTTGCTTTATAGCTGATCCTACACCGCTTATAAGTCCGCCGCCACCGATAGGCACAAGTATCATATCCAAGTCATCTACTTCATCATACATTTCAAGAGCAACTGTACCCTGCCCTGCCATAATCTTATCATCTTTAAATGGGTGGACAAAAGTCAGGTTATTCTCTTTTGCATACTTTATAGCATACTCATAAGCTTCATCATAGTTTTCACCTTTTAGTATAACTTCCGCCCCTAAAGCTTTTGTGCCTACAACTTTCAAAAGTGGAGTAGCTTCAGGCATTATGATAGTAGCAGGAACTCCAAAAGCTTTTGCACTATATGCTACCCCTTGAGCATGGTTACCTGCACTTGCCGCGATGACACCTCTTTTTTTCTCTTCATCATTTAAAGAAGATATTTTATTGTATGCTCCTCTTATCTTGTAAGCTCCTGTTATTTGGAGATTTTCTTTCTTTAAGTAAACTTTTGCATCTACTCTTTGACTAAGCAAAGGAGCTTCCGCCAAAGGAGTTTTATTGACAACTCCGTTTATCTTCTTTTTTGCTTCTATTATTTCGCTAAGTGGTATCATTTTAAACCTTATGAAAAGTTAGTTCTATGTTCAACCATAGAACATCTGTTTTGTATTACCTTAAGTCCCATATCTTTTGCTCTTTTTGCAGCACTATTATTTACTATACCTTTTTGAAGCCATAAAACTTTTACATCACCTCTTTTTGCTATTTCATCAACAATTTGGTCTGCGATAGAGGGTTTTCTAAACATATCTACCATATCAACCTTTTGAGGTATCTCACCTAAAGACCTATAAACCTTTTCACCTAAAATTGTATCCTCTTTAGGATAAACAGGAATGATTTTATACCCGACAT
>JALVWI010000249.1 GCA_027038335.1 Campylobacterales bacterium
AAATGGCAAGAAATCTCTCCTCTCAGATTTCAGCTATTATGCGTTCCATTGTTGAGATTCAACTTCATTCAGTTGATCAAATGACTTACGGTGAATTTCTCATGAGTTTACCAAGCCCTACAAGTTTTAATGTATTTTCAATGAAACCACTTGATGGAAGCGGAGTTATAGAGATAAATCCATCTATTGCTTTTCCTATGATAGACAGACTTCTTGGTGGCAAGGGAGATAGTTTTGATACAGGTAGAGAGTTGACTGATATTGAATTAAATCTTCTTGATGCAATATTAAAAATTATTACACAAAAATTAAGAGCAGCATGGGAACCTATAACTAACATGTATCCAAATATAGAAACAAAAGAGTCAAGCCCTAATGTTGTTCAGATAGTTTCACAAAATGAGATAGTTATCATGGTTGTTATGGAACTGATCATTGGAAATTCTAGCGGAATGATAAATATATGTTATCCAGTTATTTACTTAGAATCCATTTTACCAAAGCTTGCAAATAGAGACATAATGCTAGGAAGTTCAAATACCAAGAAAAGTAGAAATAAGGAGTTAAATGTCCTTATAAAAAGAGCTGATATAAATGTTGAAGCAATTTTAGGAAGAACTACACTGAGCGTAAAAGAACTACTTGATCTAAAAAAAGATGATATAATAAGATTGGATCGTAGTGCAGATGATACAGCCATAGTAAGTGTTGATAAAAAAGATATGTTTATTGGTGATATCGGTATTCATAGGTTTAGAAAATCTATTAAAATTTCTAATTTTATTAAAAGTGACAAAGACGAGATAAAAGAATATCTTGAAATTGTTGAACAGAACAGACGCAAAAAAGTATCGACTATAAGTGCCTAGAAAAATATAAAAGAGATAATAAAATGAAAAAATTATATTTTTATCAAAATAAAAATCATACTTTTTCTCTCATTAAAAATGTAATTTTAAAGAGGGAATATAGCATGAGAGGAATTTCACAGCAAAATGAGAACAATTACTTAAAAATTTGTTTTCAAGTACAGGAGACAATAATATGAACAAATTTATAGAAATTCTTGAAAAAGATATTATTTCAACCATAGAAGGCTTGACAGGCATTACTCTAAAACTTACTTTAGATAGTGAAGATAAAATTACTCAAAATATTGCCATTATGCCTCCTCTTGTTTGTATGCATATAAGTTCACTTGGAGATATTGAGGGCAATATAGCTTTATGTATGACTCCTACTCTTGCGACGGCACTTGGTGATATGATGTTAGGTGGCGAGGGTGAAGGCAAAGAGGATATGAATGATGAAGATATAGATGCCGCTAAAGAGATAGTATCAAATATATTTGGAGGATTTTCTACATCTCTTTCAGCCCAAAAAGAGTTGCCAAAATTAACATTCAATATAGACAATGTAGAGTTTGTAGGGGAGAATGATAATATATCTTTAGAACAATATTCTATTATTTATACTTATAATGTTGAAATTTCAAGCATTACTTCTCAACTATATATCTCAATTGATGAAAATATAGCTACTAAATTTTTAGTTCAGAAAGAAGAAACTACAATTCAAACACCCACAAAAGAGAAAGTGGAAAGCAGATGTGATAATGAGGAAGAACTTTCACCTTCTGAAATAAAAAATATATCTCTCATTATGGATGTAAAATTACCGGTAAGAGTAAGAATAGGATCAAGAAAAATGCTTTTAAAAGATGTCCTTGGCATGGATATAGGCTCAGTTATAGAGCTCAATCAACTCGCAAATGATCCTCTTGATATACTCGTAGGAGACAAAATTATAGCTCAAGGTGAAGTAGTTATAGTAGATGGCAATTTTGGCATACAAATTTCAGAAATAGGCACAAAGAGAGAGAGACTTGAAAAACTCAGATAAGAAATCTGGATTTAGGTTTTAGGATTGAGAATGAAGTTACAAATCACAAATTACAAATCACAAATTACGAATAAATGAAAATTATGCTTGCAATGAGCGGAGGAGTTGACTCTAGCATTGTTGCTTATATGCTTAAAGAGCAAGGATACGAAGTAGAGGGAGTGTATATGAAACTCCACAATAAACCAAACTATCATGAAACTAATATCAAAAATATAAAAAAAATAGCTGATTTTCTCAGTATCAAATATCATATTTTAGATCTTAGCACAAAATTTGACGAATATGTTTATAAGCCATTCATTGACTCATACATAAGGGGCGAAACACCAAATCCATGCGTTATATGCAATCGCACTATAAAATTCGGTGAATTGGTTGAATTTGCCAAAGAAAAAGGGTGTGACAAACTTGCTACCGGACACTATGCCAATATAAAAGAGGGTTTCATAGCTGAAGCAAAAGATAAAAGCAAAGACCAAAGTTACTTCTTATCCAATATCAAAAAAGAGAATATTCCATTTCTTTTATTTCCTCTAAAAGATATATTAAAAAGTGAATTAAAATATATCTCTTCCAATATAGAGATACCAAACTCGCTTTTCAAACAAAAAGAGAGCAATGAAATATGTTTTGTTGACCATACTTACATAGATATACTCAAAAATTATACTCAAGTTGATATGCCCGGCAATGTAATAGATAAAGAAGGCAATATCATAGGTAAACACAAAGGATATATGTACTACACTATAGGAAAAAGAAGAGGTTTTGAAGTTTTTGGAGCACATAAGCCTCATTATGTCATAAATATCAATCCTAGCACCAATGAGATAACAGTCGCAGACAAAGAAGAGCTCGCTATAAAAAATTTTTTTATAAAGGATATCAACCTTTTTACCGATCTTGATGAATTTGAAGCAGGAGTTAAGATAAGATACAGAAGCCCGAAAACTCCTTGTAAAGTTAAAATAAATAAAGAAAATAAAACTGCTTATATCACTTTAAAAGAGCCTGTTTACGGGCTTGCTAGCGGACAAATGGCAGTTTTTTATGATGATGATAAAGTAATTGCCGGAGGATGGATAGTATGATATTTATCTACCTATCTCCTCTTTAATTTTTTTGATAATTTCTTCTTTATCTTTTCCAAAGGCAAAACAAACATCAACTTTACAAGCCAAATAACCATCATCATTTGTGGCTTTATAAAGTATAAACGGATATAAAAGCTTTGTCTCAAGACTCTTTTTTAAATCTTCTAAAGATTTGTTTTTGCCTTTTATGATGATATATCCCTTTTTATAAGCCAACAAATCTAAAACTGCCTGAGGAAAATTTGAAGGATATTTAGAAAACAACTCTGAATTATCTTCCAAACTCTCTTTAGCTAAAGTTTGATATGATAACTCCTCTTTTAAAAGTGCCAATTTTAAAAGATTGTTCACCATCACTCCAAGAGAACTGACATAGGCATTGCCTTCAAATGAAGCTTTTACTTTAAAAGGTTTAAGTGATGCATACCAATCATCTTCAATATAAAATTTTGATATAGCCTCTTTGGTCAATTTCTCCGCTTTTTGCAAAAAGTTATCATCATAGGTTTCTTCATAAGCAGATATTAAAGCTGAGATCAAAAAGGAGTAATCCTCTAAATTTGCTTCAATTTTCGGCTTTTTGCCGAGTAAAATTTGATGATAAAGTTTACCGTCTATATAAAATTTATCCATAAGAGTCTCTAAAGATACTAAAGCCATATTTTTAAGCCCACTATTTACATTTGATGCCTTAAAAAATGATTTTATCAAAAGAGCATTCCAAGATAAAAGTATCTTATGATCCACAAAAGGATAAACCCTTTTATCTCTTATGCTTTGGAGTGTCTTTTTCGCTTTTGATAAATTGGCGGGTTTTGGATACAATTCATCTATGTAAGGGTTGTTTTTGCCTTCAAAATTTCCGCTTTTAGTGATACCTAAATATTCAAGCACCTCTTTATAATTTTTTATCCCACCCTTTTCAAGGGCATTTTTTGCTTCATTATAGCTATAAACAAAGTAAGCCCCCTCCTCTTTTTTACCGGTTTTAGGATCTATACTATCCGCATCACTTGCACTATAAAAAACTCCATCTTTTTCAAATCTCTTTTTCAAAAAAGATACAAGTTCATCTACCACATCCTTATATAACTCTTTTTTAGTTATCTTATAAGCAAGAGCATAATCCTCCAAAAGCTCCGCATTAGTATAGAGCATCTTTTCAAAATGCGGTATCATCCACCTCTCATCAGTTGAATATCTAAAAAATCCCCCCTCAATCTGATCATAAATACCCCCTTTTGCCATAGATGAAAGCATCTCATCAGCCATAGAAAGTGCATTTTTATCATGATTTACTCTATAAATTTCTAAAAGTGTTTTTATAGTTGAAGCATGCGGAAATTTAGGAGCTAAACCTATGCCGAAATTATCTTTATCAAAATTTTTTGCTACTCTTTTAACAAACTCTTTTGCCAAATCAGATTTTAATGGAGTTTTACTCTTTATTGAGCTATTTTCCATCAGTTTTAGATACTTATCTACATCTTTAGCGGCAGCTTGTAACTTTTGGGGATTTTT
Organism: Campylobacterales bacterium; assembly: GCA_027038335.1. GTDB lineage: Bacteria > Campylobacterota > Campylobacteria > Campylobacterales > JALSKU01 > JALSKU01. Next base: position 4,521 of record JALVWI010000249.1, read on the forward strand.
CTTTTTTAAAGAGACAAAATATTTAAGCAATTCAATAAGCCCTGCTCTTCCATACTTTGGTTCTCTTGGTATATATGTAGCGCTAAAAAAGGGTTTACCTTCAGGAGTTAAGATGATAGTAAGAGGCCACCCTCCTCCTCTTCTATTCATTACATAGTAAACATCTTGAAAATGTTTATCAACTGAGGGCATCTCTTCTCTATCAACTTTGATAGCTATATAATTATCATTTAAAATCTTTGCTACTTTAAGATTTTCAAATGACTCCTCCTCCATCACATGACACCAATGACAAGTGCTATACCCGATAGATAAAAATATAAGCTTATTCTCTTTTTTTGCTTTCTCAAAAGCTTTTTTACTCCAAGGCATCCAATTTACCGGATTGTGAGCATGTTGCAAAAGATAAGGAGAATCCTCATATATCAACTCATTTGTATATTTAAAAGTCTTTGCCTGCATTATTATCACCGCCGTTATAAAAAGTATCATTAATTTTTTCATTATTTTCCTTTTTAGGGGTCTATATTAGCTTATTTTGCATTAATGCACGATTTTTTCACAATTTTAGTATAAAGTTTTAAAAAATAAAGGAGTAAGAGATGAAAAAAATATTTATAACTTTATTATTGGCAGGAGTAGGACTTAGTTTAAGTGCGGAGAGTTTTATCATCCAAGATAGAGCGGAAGTTGTACGAAGTAAACCTATATATAGAGATGTTATAAAAAGAGTTCCTTATCAAGAGTGCTGGGATGAACAAGTACCTGTCGAGGAATACTATAATGACAATAGTGCTAATGACAATATCGGTGCACTTATAGGAGGAGTCGCGGGAGGTATTTTAGGTCATCAAGTCGGAGGTGGCGGTGGAAAAATTGCTGCTACGGTAGGAGGAGCTATCATAGGTACGATTGTAGGTAAAAATTTATCAGGCAATCATCAAAGCAGAAGTTATACAAGCGGATATAAAACCGTTAGAAAATGTGTAACAAAATATAGTGAATCAAGTGATAGAGTTATCACGAGATATAAAAATATCGCATACTACAATGGAAGAAAGATAGTAAAATTTAGTGATAGACCTTTAAAATATATACAAATTAGAAAAATCATAGAGTATTGATGGGTAGCATTATCTACCCATAATTTACAGCAGCCTCATATCCCTCTTTGGTTGCTTCATAGATATTTGCAACATTTTTGGCATCTCCGATAAGTTTATGTGAGATGCCAAGACTCTCCAAATACTCTTTAACACTTTCATCACTTACAAGTCCGGTAGCAAAAATAACGGTATCAAACTTTGGCATTTTATCGACAACACCGGCTTTTTCATACAAAACCCCATCTTTTTCAAAAGAGAGTATTTTTGTTTTTGTTAAAATTTTTATATCTTTATCTTTAAGCCTCATCATCATAAGCTTTTTGGTAATAGGCTCCATATCATTGGCTATATCTTCACCTCTTTTAGTGACAACTACCTCTTTGCCCCCATTTGCTAGATTTTCTGCCGCTTCCATACCTACCATACCTGCTCCTATGATAAGCACCCTTTTGCCTGATACACTTTTTTGACCTTTAAAATACTCTAAACTTGTTAGGGTATTTTCATTTTCCATACCTTTTATAGTCGGTACAAACTGCTTTGAACCGTTTGCTACAAAAACTATATCATAACTTTTAAAGTCAATATTTTCTAAATTTATCCCTGTTTGGATATCTTTAATAACTCTTTTTGCTTTTTTTATCAAACTATCTAACGGTCTTTTCATGCTCTCTTTACCCTTTGCAAGAGGTGCTAAAAGAAAATTTCCTCCTATATTTTGCTCTTTTTCAAAAAGAGTTACTTTGTCTCCTAGTTTTGTAAGCGTCAAGGCTGCGGATATTCCAGCGGGTCCTGCTCCTATAACGGCAACTTTTTTTGGATGATTTCTCTTTTTTAAAGGAGCTTTATCTACTTCCGGGTTGATAATACAGCCCAAGCCTATACCTCTTTTTACATTATATAAACACCCTTGCAGACAATACCCGCAATAATCTATCTCATCATATCTTTTTTGGACTAATTTTTTTATAAGCTCATTATCAGCTACGATACCTCTTCCAAATGCTACAAAATCAGCTAATTTTTCATCTTCTAATCGCTTTAAAGTCTCAATACTCTCCATCCTACCGACTGCAACTACCGGCAAATCGCTTATACTTTTTACAGCTTTTAAAACTTCAAAAGGTTTCTCTTTGGGTAAAGCCATGTGAGAGTAGTACCAAGGCGGAGTATCACAAGAGTTACCGAAACCGCAATGTATCATATCAAAACCGGCCTCTTTTACAAGGTCAATGATGACTTTATTATCTTTGGGCTGCCAACCTCCCTCTACAAATTCACTACCGCTAATCCTAGCTGATTTGATAATGCCGTCAGTTTCCCTAAATGCTTCAAGGACTCTTTTTAAAAAGAGAGTTTTATCTTTGCCGTATTCATCATCTCTTTTGTTGAGTCTTGGAGATAAAAACTGCTGAATAAGTTGCCCATGACCGCATTGCAACTCTATAGCTTCAAATCCAGCCTCTATAGCCTTTTTAACCGCACTTTTAAAATCCTTGATAATTTCATCTATCTCATCCAAACTCAACTCTTTCGGTGTTAAGCCGCTCATAGGACACATAATAGAACTTGGTGCTAACGGATCTGTTTTGGTAGCCTTTTTATTCGCTCCTCTTCCTGCATGATTTAAGTGGATTGCGGGGATGCTACCATTATCTTTGATAACTTTTACAAGTTTTTTTAACTCATCTACACTATTTTTTGTGTGTATATTTATCTGTTTTGGATGCTCTTTTCCGCTTTGTGAGACCGATACCGGCTCTACTATAATGATACCTGCTCCATCTTTTGAAATATTTTCATAATATCTTAAATGCCTATCATTAACCTCCCCTTCAAGTGTTGCATAAGCAGTTTTTATAGGAGCAGCTATGTATCTATTTTTTAAAACTTTACCTTTTATCTCTATCGGTTTATCAAATATCATTTCGATCCCCTTATAGACATTTTAAGTCTTTTTTTAGTATTATAAACTTTTTTAAGTTAAAATATTATAATCAAGGAGTAGTTTTGTTTGGTTCATTAACTGATTCTTTTAAAACCGCTATCAATAAAATCCGCTTTGCAGATGACGACAAAGCTCTAAAAAAAGCACTTGACAATCTTAAAAAATCCCTTCTAAAAGCTGATGTTCATCATAAAGTAGTGAGAGAACTTATAAAAAATGTCGAGATAGAGACTAAAAGAGCCGGAATCGGCAAAGAAAACTTTTTAAAATCACTTGAGAGCAATCTTTTAAAGATACTTGATGTAGGAGGAAAACAGGGATTTGTATTTGCTTCAAAACCGCCTACGGTCGTACTAATGACAGGTCTTCAAGGAAGCGGTAAAACTACAACTACGGTAAAACTTGCATATTACTTAAAACTTAGAAAGAAAAAAGTTCTTATAGCGGCTTGTGACTTGCAAAGATTGGCTGCGGTTGAACAATTGAAGCAACTTTGTGAGCAAAATGAACTTGATT
>JALVWI010000250.1 GCA_027038335.1 Campylobacterales bacterium
GCCCGGGCTTATGTCTATAGCCGTAGTTACTTTTATGGCTTGGATGTTTATCTTTAGTGCTTTTATACAAGGATACAATACTTGGAAAAATTATCGCTCATCATTTGTTGCTTGGCTAAAACCTTTGTTATCTTTGGTTACAGGTATATTATTTTTGTTATTTCCTGTAGAGGGAATAGCAGTAACCGGGATACTTTTAGCAACTTATCTACTTATAGATGCATATAGCAGCATAGCTTTCGGTATGGAGTATAAGCCAAACAGAGGCTGGTGGATGATGATACTTAACGGTATATTTTCTATCATTTTGGCTATTGTGCTTATGATAGGATGGCCTTTTAGTTCTATAGTATTGGTAGGGTTGTTTGTGGGAGTAAGTCTATTTTTTGACGGTGTTGCTCTTTTGACATTTGCAATGGGTGCTAAAAAGTTAGAAAATGATGATACAAAAAATGAAAATAAGGAGTAAAAAATGGCTGTAATAGGTGTACATAAAATAGAGAAATTATTTAAAGAGGCGGTTTCACTTAGACTTGATAAGAGCAAAGTAAAAGAAATAAGTAATATAATAGACGATAAGCTTTATGATCTTTTGGTAGTAGCTCAGGAAAATACAAAATATAACGGTAGAGATGTTATATGGTTTAGCGATGTACCTCTAACCAAAGCTTTCAAAGAGTCAATGAAAAAATTTCAAGAGCTTGAAGAGGAACTTGAACTAAAGCAGATATTGGAGCATTTAGCGGAATTACCGGCTCTTAGATATGATCTTGAAGTTGAGTTGGAGCAAAAGTTGCCTTTGATAGCCGGAACTCTACTTTATATATTGGCTCATATAGCTAAAGAGTTTTCTCCAAAAGATAAATCTCTTTCAAGTGAAGACTTGAAAAGGGTTACAGATATATTAAATCTTATGATATAATAGATAAGCTACATTTTGTAGCTTATCTGTAATTCCAAATTTTACGATAGATTTCTATTGTCAATGATCAATACTTTTCATCTTCAATAAAGAGTCTATAATTTCCAATTCTATATCTATAGTATCCTTCAAATTTTCCTTTAAACTTTTTTATATTTGTTCCAAAATATGGATTTAATTTTAATTGAGGATATACAATATTAACAATTTTGTCATAAAGTTTTTTATCGATTTGTTGTTTAATCTTTTGAAAATTTTTTGTTTCAGTTATTTTAAAATCATACAATATCATAATCTCCATTTTTTACTTCTTGCAACCATATTTCAAAGTTTTAATTTTTTGTCATTTAACATCTCACTCATTTCGCTATCACTTAATTGAGATGAAGTTAAATATTGAAGTGTTGCATCTTCAACTCTCATTGCTACAGTCTTCATGAAAATAACTCCCTATAACATTGTTATTAATTATTATATACAAAAATATTCATTTAGTGCAGATTTGAAGAAATTTTATTTTTAACCCAAATTTTGCAATAGACTTTATTTTAGTAGTGCTTATGCTTGAAGATTAGAGGCTTTTAAAAAAAGTTGAAAGCTTATCTATATGGTGTTAAGTCTAAACTTTTTTTGGGTTTAAATATCATAGATCATCTATACAATCCACCATAAAGTCAAAAGTTAATTTTTTTTAATGGATTGTTTTTTTGCAGCTTATCTTTTATAATTTATAGGATCAATCAAGCCGGCTTTTTCAAATCCTTTTAGTCTTAGTCGGCAGCTATCGCATACTCCGCAGGCTTTATCTTCATTTTGATAGCAACTCCAAG
>JALVWI010000251.1 GCA_027038335.1 Campylobacterales bacterium
AAGATGAATAATAGTGCAAAACTTACCAAGTATGTAAAAGCTGCAGGTTGAGCCGCCAAATTGGCTCCGGAGGAGCTAACACAAGCTATCGGTGAGCTTAAATGTAGTGATGAAAACTTACTTGTTGATTTAAGTAGCAACGAAGATGCCGCTGTTTATAAGATAGATGATGATAAAGCTTTAGTTCAAAGTGTTGATATTATCACTCCTGTAGTTGATGACCCATACTATTATGGGCAAATTGCTGCGGCAAATTCACTGAGTGATATATTTGCTATGGGAGGTGAAGTGTTAACTGCTATGAATGTAGTAGGATTTGACGGGTGTCATCATGATAAAAGTGTACTTAAAGAGATACTTTTTGGAGCAAAAAGTAAACTTGATGAGTGTGGAGGTGTATTAGCGGGAGGTCATACCATAGAGACTCCCGAAATGCTTTACGGTCTTAGTGTAACAGGTATCGTTCACCCAAATAAGATATACAAAAACTCTACCGCTAAAATCGGTGATGTTATAGTGCTAACAAAACCGTTAGGACTCGGTGTGCTAACAACTGCGTTAAAAGCTGATATGATAGATGAAAACTTAGTCAGGTATATAACATCTTTGTTAGCTCAGCTTAACTATAAATCTTCTAAAATTATGATAGATTTTAATGTGAGTGCTTGTACGGATGTAACCGGTTTTGGTTTTTTAGGGCATTTGTATGAAATGGTAAGAGATGATATATCTTTTATAGTACAAAGAGATAATGTTCCTATCATAGACGGTGCTTTGGAAATGGCAGATATGGGTATCATACCCGCCGGAACTTACAATAACAAAAGTTATTTAAATGATAAAGTAAATTTTTTAAGTGAAGATGAAAAAGATATACTCTTATTTGATGCTCAAACTTCAGGAGGTTTACTCATAGCTGTTAGTCAAAATGATGCTAACAAGTTAGTAAATGTCTTAAAAGAGAACGGTTATGAAAGAAGCTCTATAGTAGCTGAAGTTGTGCCAAGAAATGAGTATCCTATAACAATAAGGTAACAAAAATGTTAGAAATTCCCGGATATAAAAATATTGATATAAAAAATATAGTTTTTGACTATAACGGCACTTTAGCCAAAGATGGACAGATAAACAACCAAACAAAAAACCTTTTAAAAGAGATTTGCTCAAAATATAGTGTTTTTGTTATAACTGCTGACACATTCGGTACCGTCAAGAATGAGTTAAAAGAGTTTGACTTAAAGGTTAAGGTTTTATCAAGCAATGATCATACAAAAGAGAAGACGGAGTTTTTATCAACTCTTAAAAAAGAGATAACAGTTGCCGTAGGAAACGGCAATAATGATAAAAGTATGCTAGAAAATGCTATCATATCTATAGCGGTTATAGGAGATGAGGGATGTTCAAAAGAGGCACTTTTTGCAAGTGATATTATCTGTAAAGATATACAAAGTGCTATAGAATTGCTATTACACCCAAAAAGGTTGGTCGCAACTTTAAGAAGGTAGCTATTTGGATGAAATAACCCTCCCTTTATAGCCCGCTTTTTTTATAGCATTTAATAACTCTTTTTTTGCAGTAATTTTATCATCATATTTTACCGTTGCTTTTTTGGTATTTAGTCTTACTTTTGCTTTTATTACGCCCTTTGTTTTTTTTAAACTTCTTTTTATAGCAGTAGTACAAAGAGGACAAGTCATACCGTCGATTTTAATAATCACAGTTTTTACTCCGCCAAATAAAAAAGCTCC
>JALVWI010000252.1 GCA_027038335.1 Campylobacterales bacterium
CCATTTGTTCCTGCAGAAAAAAAGTATAGCTCAACTCTTCTATTTTTTGCTCTTCCTTCGCTTGTTGCATTTGAGGCTACAGGATCGTTTGAAGCTCTTCCTGAAGCTTTCAATCTTTTAGGATCTACTCCATCATTTATAAGCTCTTTTACTACTGAAACTCCTCTTGCTGCGGAAAGTTCCCAGTCATCTTTGTAAGGACTACTAACAGGTGGAGGAGTATTGTCTGTATAGCCTATGGCATCAAGAGTTATATTTTTAGGAAGTTTTTGTATGATAAGAGAAATTCTTTTTAAAAAGAGTATTGCATTATCATTTATGATCCTCGCATCACCCGGAGCAAAAAGTAAAGTTGCAGGCAATCTCAAAAGAAAACCTTTTTCCGCTTCTTCAAGAACGATATCAGGACTGCCTGTGGTTTTTAACATTTCGTTTACTTCAGTTAATGTTTTTTGGAATTGACTCTCTATATTTTTTTGTTGTATTTTTTCTTGACTCATGCGAATTTTTTGAGAAGAAGGAAGCTCCACTTTTTCTCTACTTATTTCCATCTTTGTTCCACCTTCAAGTACACTCAAGGCACCTGCCAATGAACCGATGGCTTCTTCAACTTTTTTTGCATCCATGCTTGACATAGAAAGAAGTAAGACAAAAAAGCATAAAAGAAGTGACATTAGATCACCAAATGCCGCCAACCATTCAGGCAGACATTTTGGACACTCCTCTTGTTTACACTTTTTTCCCATTATATTGCCCTATTTTTATTTATCAAATTGACTAATTCTCTCTTTTGGAGGTAAAAATGCCAAAAGTTTTGCCTCAAGATTTCTTGGATTGTCACCGGCTTGGATAGACATAATACCCTCAATGATAAGGGTTTTAAATAATGTTTCATCATTATCTCTGATAGCAAGTATATTTGCAATAGGACCGCCGATAATATTTCCGATCATTGCACCATAAAGTGTAGTAAGCAAAGCAACAGCCATAGAAGGACCGATAGCGGAAGGATCACTCATATTTAAAAGCATAGCAACAAGACCTATAAGAGTACCTATCATACCCATAGCACCTGAATATCCCCCCATTTGTTCAAATATAGCCATATTTGCCTTGTGTCTGTCACTTGTCTGTTCCATATCTATCTCAAGAAGATCTCTTATAGTATCAGGTTCACTACCGTCAACTGCCATAGAAAGACCTTTTTTTAGAAATTCATTCTCTTCATTGTTTGCGTCTGATTCAAGTGCAAGGATACCGTCTTTTCTAGCTTTTGTGGAGTACTCTACCATTTTTTGAACTAACTCTTGGTTATTATAAAGTTGAGGCTTGAAGGCTTTTCCCATAACTTTTCCGGCTACCTTCATTTGTTCCATCTTAAAGCCCATCAGCAATACACCTATAGTTCCGCCAAAAACTATAAGTACTGAAGGGATATCAATATATGGTCCTAAACCAACTCCCATTGCCATAGCACCAAAAAGCAGTGCCAAAGTTAATACCAAGCCTATAACGGTTCCCAAATCCATATATCTACACCTTGCAAAAATTTAGTATCTATTTTATTTACTTTTGAGTTAAAAGTTGATTAAATCTTCTAATATATCGGCAATTTATTATATCAAGTAAAGGTTTAGACCAAAATTTATAGTAAAATTTGAGTTTAATCATTTTTTTGATAAAATCTCACTACTTTAATATTGAGGATAAATAAGTGAAAAATATTTCTATCGTTATTTTAGC
>JALVWI010000253.1 GCA_027038335.1 Campylobacterales bacterium
ATTATTTTTAAATGGATCAAAAAGAGAAAAAAATGATCAATAAAAATATCATTGCACTAGGATTTGTCAGCTTTTTTACCGATATGGCAAGTAGCATGGTTACATCTGTGCTTCCTTTATTTGTTGTATATGTTTTACACGAAGGGATTGACAAGCTTGGCTTTATAGTGGGGATCGCTACTTTTGTATCTTACGGGTTTAGGTTTGTTTTTGGATATTTAAGCGATAGATACAAGATAGTAAAGCCTTTTGTAGTAGTAGGATATGTCATCTCGGCAGTTACCAAGCCGCTTTTATATTTTAGTAACGGTTGGATAAGCGTAGCAACTCTAAGAGGAGTTGAGAGGATAGGAAAAGCTGTAAGAAGTGCTACAAAAGATAGTCTCATTTCAGCCTATTCGCAAAAAGGAAAAAGCGGAAAAACTTTTGGATTTCACAAGAGTATGGATATAGCGGGAGAGTTAAGCGGAAGTATCATAGCCTTTTTGGCACTTTACTATCTTGGAAAAAATGAAGCTATATTTCGTGAGCTTTTTGCTTGGACTTTACTGCCCGGTCTCTTTGCTGTGATAACAGTTCTATTTTTTGTCAAAGATGTTCCTTATACTTCCAAAAAAACTATCCAAAAGATTGAGCTAAAAGATGACAAAGCTTTATTTCCTGTTTTACTTCTTTATTTTGCTTTTATATTTTTTATGTTTAGTGACTCATTTTATATGATAAAAGCTAAAGAGAGTGGATATTCGCTAGAATTTATCCCTCTTTTAGTGATAGTTTTAAACTTGACTCAAACTCTTTTTAGTTACTTTTTTGGAGTAAAGGTAGATAAATTTGGAGCAAAAAAAGTCCTTCTTTTTTCTTATATTTTTGGGATACTCTCTATGTTATCGCTATATCTGAACTTTATCATTTTGGGTTTTATACTTTTAGGACTTTTTACGGTTTCAAGTCTAAATGCTATAAGAGCCTACATATCAAGCAAAGCAAAAAACAAGGGAAGTATATATGGCATATTTTATGCGGGAGTTGCCCTAAGCGGAGCATTAGGAGCTTCATTTATAGGACTTATTTGGAAATATTTTGGAGAAACAAGAGCCATAAGTATATCACTTATAGCCCTTATTTTGATAGAAATTATTTTTTTATCTCAAGGCAGAAAACATCAAGCATAAAGACATCATATTTCTAAATCCTAAAACCTAAAACCTAAAACCTAAATCCTAAATCCTAAACCCTAACAAATCACCACCGACTTTATATCACTAAATTCTTCAAGAGCATATTTTGGACCCTCTCTGCCTACTCCGCTAAGTTTTACTCCCCCATAAGGCTGTAAATCAAACCTAAGAGTAGGTATATCATTTATCACTACTCCGCCACACTCAAACTCATCTATAGCCCTCTTGGTCAAGTTCAAATCATTTGTAAATATAGAGTACTGAAGTCCATAAGGGGAGTTGTTTATCTTTTTAACCGCTTCATCAAAATCTTTTACCTTTACAAGTGAAACGATAGGAGCAAAAACTTCCTCGCATACTATCTTCATCTCATCAGTTACATCTCCCAAAATAGTCGGATAAAATATCCTATCTTGGTTTTTGTTGCCGCATAGCAGTTTTGCACCCTCTTTTATGGCACTCTCTACCCAACTTTTTGCTCTAAAAACCGCATCTAAACTTATAAGAGGACCTATAAAAGTCTCTTTATCATAAGGGTCGCCGATAGTTAGTTTTTGAGTTTCA
>JALVWI010000254.1 GCA_027038335.1 Campylobacterales bacterium
ATATCAGGCTCAGCCGTTGCCAACACAGTATCAACCGGAACTATTACTATTCCAATGATGATAAAAAATGGATTTAAGCCTATATTTGCGGCAGCTGTAGAGACTGCAGCCAGCACAGGTGGTCAGATAATGCCTCCTATCATGGGAGCTGGAGTTTTTATCATGGCTCAAATGACACATATATCATTTGCCACCATCATAGCTGTTTCTGTATTGCCGGCTATTTTATACTTTGCTTCTATCTCTTTTTATATACACATTCATGCAAAAAAACATGGCATTGAAGCAACGGGAGAAAAGGTGGAAGTTTTGCCTACTCTAAGAGAGGGATTTCACTTTTTCATCCCTTTGGCAACACTGATAGGTTTACTTGTGTATGGATTTACTCCTACTTATGCAGCAGGTATATCCATAGTGGTTATCATTCTTTCATCTTACCTTACCAAAAATAAAAAAATGAGTTTAAAAGATATATTTGAAGCTTTAGCATTAGGTACTCAAAATATGATAGTAACCGGAGTTTTACTCGTTTCCATAGGAGTAATAGTAGGTATCATCAATATTTCGGGCATTGGTGTTACATTTTCTCAACTTATTATGGAGTGGTCAAGCGGACATCTTTTACTGGCATTGGTTTTGGTAGCCATCGCATCCTTGTTTTTGGGAATGGGTTTGCCTGTAACCGCATCATATATAGTGTTGGCAGTTCTTTCTGCCCCGGCACTTTTAGGACTTATGCTAAGTCCGGCAATGGCTGCACTTGTAAGTGCGGGAGTAACACCTCCTGAAGTTACTATGTATCTTTTAGCAGCCCATCTTATTATCTTTTGGCTTTCACAGGATTCAAACCTTACTCCACCTGTTTGTTTGGCAGCTTTTGCGGCTGCGGGTATCGCTAAAACTCCCCCTATGAGAACAGGACTTGAAGCATGGAAACTTGGAAAAGGTTTATATATCATGCCACTTTTGTTTGCTTTTTCTGATTTGATTGCAGGAGGATGGATAGACAGATTTGAAGTATTTTTATTTGCAATTCCCGGAATTTTATCTTTTGCCATATTTGTGGAGGGTTATTGGAATGCAAAGCTAAAAATATATGAGAGATTGATATTTGTGGTTACTACACTTCTTTTACTATTTCCGGATAAAATTTTTGGATACAAAAGCATTATACCTCATATACAAGATTCTCATATAGCAGGGATTGTACTATTTGGGATAATGTTGTGGATGCACAACAAAAGAGCTAAAAGGCTTGCACTTGCTACGAAGAAAGTATGATGTGGGAATTCATTCCAAGTAAAGCTGTTTGATTATAAAGTTATTTTTGTATCTAAAAGTTTTAAAAACTATGTTATCCATACGTAATGAGCTGTTCTAGCTAGAACCGTTACTGTAAGTATAGATATCTGTCATTACTATATTTTCTGTTTTAACCCATTTTTAACTTTGATTGATAGTATTATGAAGCCTTTGATAAATTTCAGAGAGCTTAATTGCAAATATATGTTTTATTAAGTTTCATTTTATATATTATGTGATATATTTAAGATAGTTTAGTTTATATAGCTAAAGGTTCTATCATGAAATATTATGAAACGCTTCAAAACGGCAAAATAAAATGCATATTGTGCAGACACTATTGTCAGCTTAAAGAGGGACAAATCGGAATCTGCGGTGTTAATAAAAATGAAAACGGTAAACTTACAAACTTAGTTTATTCTCACCCCTCAGCTTTA
>JALVWI010000255.1 GCA_027038335.1 Campylobacterales bacterium
TCATAATCCTCACCTAAGAGTACCGCTCTCCAAGTAGAGCCGCTATCAAACCAAACATCTAAAATATCCAAAACTTTTGTGAGATTGTTTGGATCATATTTTGAATCTTTTGGAAGTAACTCTTCGATACTTAAATCCCACCAAGCATCAGCACCCTTTTCTTCAAAGATAGAAGCAACATGATCTAAAACTTCACTATCATACACAGGCTCACCCGTTGTCTTATCTCTAAAAAATGCTATCGGTACACCCCAGTCTCTTTGTCTGCTGATACACCAATCAGGTCTATTGCCTATCATAGAAGAGAGTCTTTTCTCTCCTGAAGATGGATAGAATTTTACCTTTTTTATTTCTCTTAAAGCTTGTTCTCTCAAACTATCGCCCTCTTTATCCATCGCTATAAACCACTGCTTTGTAGCTCTATAAATTACAGGCTTATGAGTTCTCCAACAGTAAGGGTATGAGTGGGTAAATCTTGAAGATTTTATCAGTGCATCACCTAAAAGCTCAAGTATTTTATCATTGGCACTAAAAACATGCATACCGACAAATTCTTCAGGGTTTGGAAGCAGTTTTTCTCTTATAAGAGTCTCATCATAAAGCCCATCTTCATCAACAGGCATAATAACATCTATATCGTATCTTAAAGCTACTCTGTAGTCATCCTCACCATGACCGGGAGCAGTATGAACACATCCACTGCCGCCGCTCATCTCTACATGTTCACCTAGTATCACTTTTGAGTCTCTACTGTTTAACGGGTTGATAGCTATTTTTCCTTCTAACTCTTTTGAAGAGAAAGTTTTTACAATATCGCCTTTTACAACTTCTTGCTCTTTTAGTGAGTTAAATAACTCTTTTGCCACGATAAATCCATCGCTTGTAAGCACATAATCCTCTTCAGGATTTAGAGCTATGGCTTGATTTGCCGGAAGTGTCCAAGGAGTAGTTGTCCAGATAATTATACTTGCATCATTGTCTATACCAAGCTCTTTCTTTGAATCATCACTTAGCTTAAAAGCGACAAATATAGAGTAATCCTCTTTATCTTGATACTCTACTTCAGCTTCAGCAAGAGCGGTTTTTGCTGCCCATGACCAAAATATAGGCTTACTTCTTTCTACCAATAAACCTTTTTTAGCTATATCGCAAAGTGCCCTATAAATATCGGCTTCAAATTTAAACTTCATCGTAAGGTATGGATTTTTCCAGTCACCTATAACACCAAGGGCTTTAAACTCCTCTTCTTGGATTTTATAAAATTTCGTAGCATGTTCGCGACAAAGCTCTCTTATCTTGCTTTTAGGGAGTGTATCTTTTTTAGCTTTTCCTATCTTTTTTTCTACTTGTTGCTCTATGGGAAGTCCATGACAGTCCCAACCCGGAACATATCTGACATTTTCACCGAAAAAGTAGTGTTTTTTAACTATGATATCTTTAAGGATTTTATTTAACGCATGACCTATATGGATATGACCGTTCGCATAAGGAGGTCCATCATGCAAAGTAAAACTCTTTTTTGCACTTTGTCTATTTTTTTTCATCTTTTCATAAACATTTTTTTCTTCAAACCACACTTTGTATCTTTTTGGTTCATTTTGAGGAAGATTTCCTCTCATAGCAAATGTAGTCTTCGGCAAAAGCAAACTGTCCTTATAATCCATAAATTCTCCTCTAAAATAATAGAGCTTATTTTATCTAAAAAGGCATTAAAGAAGGTTGAAAAGAGTGGAGAGCG
>JALVWI010000256.1 GCA_027038335.1 Campylobacterales bacterium
GCCAATTTTTAACAGATACCAAAGGTGAAGGAGTGCTAAATCACTCATTTTTAGAGTTTCGACCGATGGGTGGAAGCGTAGAGCATAGAATGAACGGGGCTTTGGTGTCTATGGAAAACGGTACGGCACTAGGATACTCTTTATTTAACTTGCAAGATAGAGGTGTACTTTTTATAAAACCTCAAGATAAAGTGTATGTAGGTATGATCATAGGAGAAAATGCTAGAGCAAATGATCTTGATGTAAACCCAATAAAAGGAAAAAATCTTACAAATGTAAGAAGTAGCGGAGCAGATGAAGCTATCAAACTAGTTCCTCCAAGAGAGTTAACACTTGAATCAGCTTTAGAGTGGATAGAAGATGATGAGCTTGTAGAAGTTACACCAAAAAGCATAAGACTAAGGAAAAGATACTTAGATCCGACTATTAGAAAAAGAATGGCAAGGAAAAAAGAAGCATAGGGAAGAAAATGAAAAAAGGATTTTCACTACTTGAGTTGATGATAGTTATTATTATACTTGGACTTTTAGCTGCACTTGTTATGCCAAATCTCATAGAAAAGGGTGAAGAAGCAAAAAGAAAACTAGTATGTGTTCAAATGAAAAGTATTATGCAAACTCTTGACATGTTTAAAGCTGATCAAGGAAGTTATCCAACAACCGAAGAGGGGCTTAAAGCATTAGTTAAAAATCCTAATCCTCAAAAATATAAAAATTATCCTAAAGAGGGATATTTTAATGAAGGAAAGATGCCTAAAGATTCATGGAAAAATAATTTTATATATATTTATAATGGAACAAGACCTGATATTATTTCTTTAGGAGCAGATGGCAAAGAGGGTGGTAAAAATGAGGCGGCAGATATAAAATATAGCCAATGTCAAAGGTAAACCTCAACTCTAATAATAAAGCTTTTACGCTAATGGAGATGATAATTGTTGTTATACTTGTCGGTATTATTTATGCATTAATGTTGGCATACATAACTCCGAAGAAAAAAAATATTTCTCTAAGTGTGACTTCTCCTCTAAGAGCTTTGCTATTACCATATTGGAATCATTCACATTTATTTATGGTATGTAAGCATAAATGTGAAAAATGTACTATTTTTGAGGATAATAACTCTATAATAGTAAAAGACATACTTTTCCCATTTAAAAATATCAGTGTAAAAGATATTTACGGTTTTGATGATAATGGTAGGTTGGAAAGTAAAGAATTTTTTGGTATATTGCCAAGTGATGAAAAAATTTGCTTAAGATATGATTTATATCCAAACAAAAGCAGTTCAGAGCTTTTTGTAGAAGATGAAAACGGCTCAGTGCTATATTTTCCCCCATATTTTAATGCTTTTAAAAGTTTTACCTCTTTGCAAAGTGCCAAAGATTATTTTGAAGATATTAAAATGGGGCTTTCAAGATGATCTTTGCATACAAAGGTATAGATAAAAACGGTAAAAAGATAAAGTCAACCATAGAAGCATCTTCACTTATCGAGGCAAAGAAAAAATTATCTTCAAGAGGTGTCATTTACAGCTCATTAAAAGAAGATATAAAACTTTTTTCTAATCTTTTAGGAGTCAAAAAAAGATATAAAATAGATGTTAAAACTCTTTCTTTGATAAGTAGAGAACTTTCTATGTATCTAAAGTCTGGTATTACCATAGTAAATGCCATAAAAATTATCTCTAACCAATATAAACAAGATAAAAAACTCT
>JALVWI010000257.1 GCA_027038335.1 Campylobacterales bacterium
AAAGTGCTAAGGTTAATGAAGCATTTAATATTGAAGATGTGATAAATGAAACAAAGATAGATAGGACACAAATAGATAGCTTTAATGGAGAGATAAAATGGCAGAAGTAAAATCAGTTAAAACACAAAGTGCAAAATATATAATGGATGAGATAACATCACTCCATTTTTCACATATACCTCCTAAAAAAATAGAAACTTATGAAGTAAAAGAGAAAGATACTCTATCTGAGATAGCACAAAGGTACAATACAACAGTTCAAAAAATAGCTACATTAAATGGTATAAAAAACCCTAATATTATCTATCCAGAACAAACACTTATTATTCCTCAAAAAGAGAGCCACACAGATACTCTAAGAGAACTAAAAGCTACACTTATTCCTTTAGGTGCAAAAGTATTTATTATTGCAAAAGGAACACCAAATAAAAAAGCAATAATAGAAGTCTTGGCAGATGAACTACCATTTAAGATTATAAAAGATGCAGAAGAGGTTAGTAGCTTTGCTGTAGTATTTGACAAGAATGGTCAATCTAAAACCGAAGTAACACTTAGACCTAAAGATGATGCAGAGTTTAAACAGTTAATTAATAAGTTCTCTCCACAAGTAGGACAAAGTATATATACAGAGAAAGTAACATTAAGAGCACAGATGCATAATCCACATTATGAAGTATCACTTGCTAATGATGATATGAATACAATAGGTTTAAATATGTATCAAATCTACATCAAAAGTGCTTATATAGTTGATTCACATACAGGAGAAGCAAAAGCAAAACTTACAGTCCAACAAAATGGAAATGAAATCATTTTTAATGATAGTAAAACAGGCGAACCAACCGCAAAAGCTCCACTAGATAAAATAATCAATGCATTTGGAAATACAAACAATTGTTTTGGAGGATTGGCAGCAGGACTGAAGTATGTAGTAAAAGAGAATCCTAATGGAACATTTTCAATGGTAAGTTCAAAAGGACTAGATTTCAACTACTATGAAAAGGGCTGGGCTGGTAATCAGTATATTAAGACTTATAGTATGGCTAAATGGGCTAAGGGATTAGATAGAGGAAACTTTGTTATAAGTATAGCAATAGGTGGTTATCAAATCAGTTCAGCCATGAATAAAGATGAAGCCTACTTAGATGAAAACAACATAAGTAAACCTGACTTTTTACCAGATGTAGGAGAGCAAACTGAACAGCAGATTGGAAGTACGGCTGCAGGATTTGGCGGGGGAGTAATAACAGGACGTATTGCAGCATATACACTTGGGGTTTTATTTCTTCCTGAAGAAACTGGAGTCGTACTAGTTCTTGGTACATTTATAGTTATTGGTGGAGCAGTTGGTTGGATACTTTCAAAGCTTGGAGATAAAGCAGTAGAAGGGATACAATACCTTATGGACTCTACTATTATACATGGTTATCCGCTAAAGGATAATTAGAGTGAAAACGATAGAGTATTATTATAATCTCATTTACTATTTTTTTTATAGAGGTTATATCGGATTTGCACATTTTATAGATATATTATTAAGACCAGTTAAATTATTTCTTCTCTTTATTGCAAAAAGAATTCCATCTATACAAAAAAAGTATAAAAAAAGAGGAATAACTAACCCTGAAGAATACTTTGACAAATGGATGAAAAATGTAGATGAAAACCCCTCCCTAAGCCTAGGAACGATGTATGGGGGTGGGCTTAC
>JALVWI010000258.1 GCA_027038335.1 Campylobacterales bacterium
AATATCGGCGCAGTTGGTCCAATCACTTTAGCTGAACAATTGCAAAAAGATTTCCATACCCTCATAGGTCATTCTAAACCTGCAGGATGGGGTACTCAACTCTCCAATAGGCTTATGGGCGGTATATCATACAATTTTGCATATAAAACAGATAAAAGAAAATATAAAAATGTATATTATGACTGGACAAATAATATACGAGGCGACTTAGGAAACTTTTATAGCGGATATTTAGTAGGTAGTATGTTTCGTTTCGGTACGGGCGGATTTGATACATTTGCTACAACGGGAAATTTTATAGGCGGTGAAGAGAGCAATCTTTTACACTACAAGCCGTATAAAAAGTTTAAATGGTCTATAGCATTTGGTCTGTTTGCAAATAAAATAGCCAATTACTACATCATAAATAGAGCAAATGAAAAGGGGTATCATCTCTCAAAACTTAACTATACCGTAGGTGAAGAGGTAATTTATACGGTATATTATAAACAGTTAGAGTACTATTTTAAAATAAAATCCACCTATTTTCACGGAAAAGGCATCTTCTCCCATGCTAAAAAACAGTGGGGAGGCTTTAGCGTAACTTGGAAATTTTAACCCACAACCGTATCAAGCCACTTTATAGAGCATCCCATAGAAGGATACTGTGGCTTTGGTGGCTCTTTTCCTGTGAAAAGTAACATAAGTGCATCTTTAAGATCCTCTTTTTTGACCCTATTTTCATCTTGCCAATTATCATCTATTCTCCCGTGATAATAAAGTTTGCCATCTTTATCAAAAAGATAAATATCAGGCGTACACATTGCTTGCAGAGCTTTTGAAAACTCTTGAGTTTCATCTATCAAATATGGAAAATCAAACCCCTCATCTTCTATCTTCTCTTTCATTTTCGCAGGTGAATCCTCAGGATAGTTTGGATGGATGTTTGGATTGACTGCTATAGAGTTTACTTCAAGTTTTTTAGCAAAGTGTATGATCTGCTTTACCCTACTCCAAACAGCTTGAGCATAAGGGCAATGGTTACAAGTGACAAAGATAAGCAAACCGTTTTTGCCTACTTGATTTTTTATATCATACTCTTTTCCGTAAGGGTCTTTTAGTGTAAATTGCGGTAGTTTTGTTCCAAGCGGAATATCTTTTGACTCTTGTAATGACATTTTTGCTTCCTTATTTCAATATTTTTTCTACGATTTTCTCTAGTCTCAAAACAGAATCTATTTCACACTTTTCATGTATCGAGTGAGGAGCATATATATTTGGTCCGATAGATGCTATATGTTTATCTTTGCCTAATTTTTCTAACAATACCCCACACTCTAGTCCGGCATGAATAGCTGCAAATATTGCCTTGCCAAACTCATTTTTGCATACTTCAAAAATCTCTTTTGTAAACTCATTTATTTCCGGTTTCCAAGCACTATACTGGTTTGAAAATTTTACTTTAAAGTTAAGAATCGAAAAATATGAAAAAATCTCTTTTTTTATCCTTTCCAACGATAAGTCATCATTGGCTCTTGGAAACAGTTCTAAAATAATATTATCATTTATAGTTTGAATTTTTGATAAATTGACACTTTTAGTTGGGATCAAGAGCTTTTTATCATACCCTCTCACACCGTTTGCAAATCCGCAAATCATATCTATAAGCATTTTAGACTCTTTTATATATTCGCCCTCTTTGGAATTTACTTTTTTTATGATTATACC
>JALVWI010000259.1 GCA_027038335.1 Campylobacterales bacterium
TTATAGCAATGGCTAAGTTTTTATATATCTCTTCATTTTGATCTACTATCTCTTTTGCAAAATTTTTATAAATGAGTTTACTTTTTTTTACATCATAACCGCACACTTCACATTTTATAAACGGATCGCTCTTTTTTAGTGCTTCTTTATAACATTTTGGACAAAAAGGAAGCTCTCTTTTGGGATAAGTCGGCAAAATATACTCATCTTGGGGTAAATTTTCAACAACTTTAACACTACTATTTTTTAAAAACAAAGAGTGAGGCAACTCTAAAGCTAAATTATCGGCAAAATTTTCAAGTTCATTTTCATCGCCTTTCACATATAGTGAAAGTAAAAAGTTATCTTTTTGCAACACTCCTTTTAAGCCGGAGTTTTTCAACTCTCTTAAAAGTATCTTTTCATAAACCAAAGAAGTTGAAGTGTATTCAAAATCAAATCTAAGTATCATATTGTTCCTTTGGGAAATTAAAAATTAAAAATTAAAAATGAACAATTATTGATTGTTATCATCTGCAATTTAAACTATCCTCTTTTTACGCTTTCAATAAAAAGCTCTCTTTTGCTATCTCTTGGATAGGAATGTTATCTTTTTTTATCGCTTTTATATTGTAATTTTCAAGTTCTTTTATGATAGTTTTTACCATCAATTCACTTGCTTTTATCACTTCATCAGTCATATTAAATGTAGAATCTTCCCCTATGACATAGGGGATAACACCTACTATCTTAGTAGTAGGCAAATCCCCATACATCTCTATCATCTGCAAAGTCTGCAACATTTCAACTTCGTGTGCACTTCCCTGCCAAGTTATATAGGAAGGAATATGGCTGTAGTCAAAAAAGTACACATCTCCTATGTTGCCATCTTTTACATTGACACAATCCATGACGATAACCAAATCATACTCAACTATCACAGGTATAAGCCTTTGAGCCAAAGTACCGCCATCGACTATATCAACTTTATGTTCTTTGCTTACAAATTCATAA
The DNA here is from genome assembly GCA_027038335.1 of Campylobacterales bacterium. Lineage (GTDB taxonomy): Bacteria > Campylobacterota > Campylobacteria > Campylobacterales > JALSKU01 > JALSKU01. The sequence goes on from JALVWI010000259.1 coordinate 994, forward strand.
TTTCTCTCAAGATAATGAGCCAAATGAGCCCCAACTCCCTCATCACCAAACAAAACATTACCAATCCCAAGAATTAGTATCTTCATCAACTATCCCCTCAATAAAAAAGAGTGAGCCTTAGCTCACTCTTTCCAAAATTTTTCATTTTTCATTGTTAATTTTTAATTATCACTCATGCTTACTATGCCACTTAAGTCCGCTAAATATAGCATCCATTGAACCATCTTTACCGTAAACAGCATTGAATATAGCCATATAAATATGCACTGTAACAAAGAGTATAATCCCCCAAGTTAGAAGATGGTGTATCTCTCTAACTACCGCTAGACCGCCAAGTGATGCTACAAGCTTCATCATAGGAGCATACAAAAACCCTGCCAATCCCTCATGATAAACTTGCACATATAGCATAAGTCCGGTTAAAATAATACCGAATATCATTACATAAAAGAGGATGTATGCCGCGAATTGGACAGGGTTGTAAGTACCCTTTAACTTTGGATGTTTAGTGATAAATAGATAATACCCTATCTGCTTGGCCCAAACAACAGGATTTATCAAATCCAATAGAGACTTTCTCTCTCCGCTACTATCTTTTACAAACAAAAAGATATAACTCTTAAAAATTACAACAGCTATCAGCAAAAATCCGAAAAAGAGATGAAAGGCTCTCATATAGTCTTGCAAAAAACCTGTCGGTGTCGGATGAG
>JALVWI010000260.1 GCA_027038335.1 Campylobacterales bacterium
CATAACAGAAGAGAAACTATCCTCAAAGTACAATACTCACTGTGATCCTAGGCTAAATGCTGATCAAGCACTTGAGATGGCATTTCTGATAGCAGATATGCTTAAAAAGGCAAGGGCGTAAAAAAGGTTTTCAAGGATTTAGGTTTTAGGAGAAAAGTAAAAAACTTTTCTCCTATTTACCTTCATCCTTTTTATTACTCTTTAAGCCTTACAATATCAGCTCCCAATCCTTTAAATTTTTCCTCAAGTTTTTCATATCCTCTATCAAGATGATATATACGATGTACTCTTGTGCTACCTTCCGCAATAAGACCGGCTAAAACTAAAGCTGAACTAGCCCTAAGATCTGTTGCCATTACATCTGCTCCATAAAGTTTTATCTTACCTTGTATGGTAGCACTATTGCCTCTTAACATGATACTAGCACCCATTCTTTGAAGTTCGCTAACATGCATAAAACGATTTTCAAAAAGCCTCTCTTCAACTATGCTAACACCTTCGGCTTGTGTCATTAAAGCCATAAATTGAGCTTGCATATCGGTAGGAAAACCGGGATATTCAGTAGTAATAATTTCACTTGGTTTTATCTTTTTTGTCGGGAGTAGGGTGATACTATTTTTATCTATTTCAAAAGAAAAGCCCATCTCTTCTAATTTGGTTATTATAGCTTCAAGTTGTTCAGGAATAATTTTCTCAAGAGTTATTTTTGAGTTTGTAATAGCTCCTGCGCATAGATAAGTACCCGCCTCAATCCTATCGGGAATGACACTAAAGTTTTTTATCGGAAGTTTTTCTCTATCAGTGCCTTTTATGATAAGTTCGTCACTACCTATATTTTCTATATCTACACCTGCATCGTTCAAAACTTCACAAAGCTGTACTACTTCAGGCTCCTTAGCAACATTTACTATACGAGTTTTACCTTTAGCTAGTGCTGCAGCCATTATGATATTTTCACTACCTGTTACTGTTATTTTATCAAATACTATAGTAGCACCTTTTAAGCCTTTTGGAGCTTTTGCTATAACATATCCTTGTTTTATCTCTATATCTGCTCCCATTTGCTCTAAGGCTTTTAGATGAAGATCTATCGGTCTTTGTCCTATAGCACAACCTCCGGGGAGCGATACTTCACAATGACCAAAGGTAGCCAAAAGAGGTCCTAAAGTGAGTATAGAAGCTCTCATAGTTTTTACTATATCATAATTTGCCATCGTGCTTGATATACAAGATGAATCAATTTTTACTTTATTTTTATCAAAAGTAAACTTTGAACCAAGATTTGAAAGAAGTTTTAAAAGAGTATTTATATCTCTAACATTTGGTACATTTTTTATAACAATCGGCTTGAGAGAGAGTATAGTAGAAGCCAAAAGAGGCAAAGCCGCATTTTTGGCTCCCGATATTTTTACACTACCGCTCAATTTTTTACCACCATTTATATGTAAATAATCCAACACAAAATCCTTTTTTATAAAGTATATAAATCTTCTTATTATAAAATTTATAAAATATTACTATAAATATGTTTAACAAGCAATTATAATCAAATAAATTCATTATATGTAAGTAAGATACTATATTGGTTAACATAATATATATTCTCTTGAAAATATATATTTCTTAAAGAAATAATATACATATTATTATTTGTATTATAGTATGTAATATATTATGTAAAATTATACAATAACAG
>JALVWI010000261.1 GCA_027038335.1 Campylobacterales bacterium
ACAGTCAATCTTTCACTTTCAGCTCCAAGTACCCCTGAACAGTTGGTAACAAGTTTAAATGTCTTAGTGGTATTGACTATTTTAGTTTTAGCCCCCAGTATTGTAATGGTTATGACAAGTTTTATAAGACTTGTGGTAGTTTTTTCATTTTTAAGACAAGCTTTAGGTACCCAGCAAATGCCGCCCTCTCAACTTATGGTAGCACTTGCAATGATACTTACATTTTTTATCATGCAACCGGTTGGACAAAAGGCATATAATACGGCTATAAAACCATATATCCAAAAAAAGATAGGCTATGAAGAAGCCTTTACAAAAGCTGTAAAACCTTTTAAGTCCTTTATGATACGAAATACTAGAGAGAAAGATTTGGCTTTATTTTTTAGGATAAGAAAACTTAAAAACCCCAAAAATATAGATGATGTACCTTTGATGGTGGCAATTCCTGCTTTTATGATAAGTGAGCTTAAGACCGCATTTGAGATAGGATTTTTGATATATATGCCCTTTTTGATTATAGATATGGTGGTAAGTTCGGTTTTGATGAGTATGGGTATGATGATGCTACCGCCTGTGATGATATCTTTACCGTTTAAGTTGCTTATTTTTGTACTAGTAGATGGTTGGAATCTGCTAGTAGGAAATTTGGTGCAGAGTTTTAAATAACACTCAGGAATTAGGATTTAAGTTTTAGATGAAATGTAAATATTTTGGAAAATGTGGGAGTTGTACTCTGTGGCAACTTGGTTATGATGAGCAACTTAAGATAAAAACTCTCAAGATACAAGAGGAATTTAAAAAGTTTTATAGAGATGAACTTGTTGTATATCCTTCCAATCCATCACATTTTAGAAATAGAGCAGAGTTTAGGATATGGCATAATAGTGATGATATAAGTTATGCTATGAACGGCTTTAATAAAAAAGAGATGGTTCTTATCAACGAGTGTCAAATAGTTCAAAAGCCTATCTTTGATATGATGCCAGAGCTTATAAACCATATAGAAAAAAGTACTATTTTAAAAGAGAAGCTTTTTAGTATAGAATTTTTAAACGGTGAAAATCTTTTAATTACTTTAATATATCATAAAAAGATAGATGACAATTGGTTGCAGGAGGTAAAAAAGTTAGAAAAAACTTTAAAAGCAAATATCATAGGAAGAAGTAGGAGAATCAGACTAGTTTCTTCAAAAGATTATATTTTGCAAAAATTAAAAGTTTTTGATAAAGAGTATCAGTACAAAGTGTATGAAAACTCTTTTTTGCAACCAAATACAAAAGTCAATGAAAAGATGATATCTTGGGCAAAAACGAATTCCTCTAATTTTGGAGGAGATTTTTTAGAGCTTTACTGCGGACATGGCAATTTTACAATACCGTTAAGTGAGAATTTTGATAAAGTTTTAGCAACTGAAATATCTAAAAAGTCTATAAAATCAGCCAAAGAAAATGTTATTTTAAACCATGTAAATAATATATCTTTTGTAAGACTTTCAAGTGAAGAGTTAACTCAAGCTTTAAAAGGTGAAAGAGAATTTAGAAGGCTAAAAGATATAGATCTAAAAAAATTTAACTTCAGTACAGTTTTTGTTGACCCACCAAGAGCAGGAATTGATGAAAATACCTTGAAACTTCTTCAAAATTTCAAACATATTATCTATATCTCTTGCAATCCTTTAACTTTAAAAAGAGA
>JALVWI010000262.1 GCA_027038335.1 Campylobacterales bacterium
TTAAAAAATATCTGAGGAATAAAGTGAATTCTTTTAAATATATAGCACATTTTATAAAATATTATACTTTTAGTGTAGTTTGCTTATTGTATGCACTCAATCCTAAAAATTATAATCCTGCTAGCAGGCAAACACTAGTCAAACAGATATACTATGTAGCATTAGAGATTTTACCTGTTTTTCTTATCTTGTCTATTGTATTTGGTGCTATTGTTATGGGACTTGTAGTCTCCATCGCCATACAGTATAATTTAAAAGAATTTATCGGTCAGTTGATAGTACAGTTTGTACTTGTAGAATTGACTCCTTTTATGATAGCTCTTGTCGTCTCTTTTCGTACAGGACTTAGAATAGGGGCAAAAACAGCCATCATGAAAGTAAACGGTGAATTAAACAGTTTAAAAATGTTTGACATAGATGTAGTAAGTTATCTTGTGATGCCTAGAGCCATAGGAAACATGTTGGGATTTTTATCTCTAGTTTTTTTATCTTCAATTGTTATGGTGATAAGCGGTTATGTGTTTTTATTTTTACAAATAGGTATGGATATAAATCTTTTTCTTTCAACTATCATTAGTGCTATAACTCCAAAAGATATAGCCATTTTTGTACTAAAAAGTATGTTTTATGGATTTGTCATAGTAACTATACCAAGCTATGACGGAATAATCATAAAAAAGAGATATTTTGAGATACCCTCTACCCTATCAAAAACTATAATATCACTTTTTATCATTATACTATTTGTGGAGGTGTTATCATTAGCCATAGAATTTCTATAAAAATATTTGAAGATTTCAGTAAACTTCAAACATATATCTTTGAAAATAATTTTGCTGTTGTTAGTGAGGAGACACCTTTACTAGTTGATTTGAGTGTAAATGAAAATATTGCACTTATCTTAGAGTACCATTATAGATATAGCATAAAAAAAGCGACTATTTACACAAATAAACTTTTGGAAAAATGCGGATATAAAGAGATAACAGATAAAAGACCCTTTAGACTTAGCAAAAAAGATAAATTTATCATCCAATTTATAAGGGCTTATGTTAGTCCTAAAGAAAAGATAGCTGTTATAAAACCTTTTTCTATGCTTGAAAAGGTAGAAGATTTATCAACTCTAACAAAAATAGCCGATATACTTGATGAAAAAGATATTCAGATAATTGATACCACTATACACAAATATTATGAGGAAAACAAATGTCTTACAATAAAATGAAAATTTCAGTAGGAATTTTTACCTTTATAACACTAGTACTACTTTTTGTAGCTATATTTTTCATCCTAAAAAGTAAAGGTATGTTTGATAAACATTATGAGTATGCCTTTTATGCAAATAATGCTGAAAGCTTTGATATAGGTACTCCTATAAAATATTCAGGCTTTAAAATAGGCTATATCGACAAAATAAACTTTACTTATGACGGTAAAGTTTTTGTTCATTTTACAGTAGATGCAAAAAATGCAAAATGGATAAATAAAAGAGCTTATCTTGAACTTAAAAAACCTCTTTTAGGAGGTGCTGTCATCTCAGTCATATCAGATCCAAATCACCCGGAAATAACTCCAAATGCTATACTTGACTTTGAAGTGCAAGATGATATAAACTCATTAGTTGCAAGACTAAAACCTATAATGCTAAAACTAGAAAATATCATAAAAAATACAGACATCATTGTAGCAAA
>JALVWI010000263.1 GCA_027038335.1 Campylobacterales bacterium
TTTGCTACAATGATGTCTGTATTTTTTATGATATTTTCTAGTTTTAGCATTATAGGTTTTAGTCTTGCAACTAATGAGTTTATATCATCTTGCACTTCAAAGTCAAGTATAGCATTTGGAGTTATTTTCGGATAATTCGGCTCTGATATGACAGAGATAACAGCACCTCCCAAAAGAGGTTTTTTAAGCTCAAGATAAGCTCTTTTATTTATCCATTTTGCATATCTACCGTCAACTGTAAAATGAACAAAAACTTTACCGTCATAAGTAAAGTTTATCTTATTGATATAGCCGATTTTAAAGCCTGAATATTTTATAGGAGTACCTATATCAAAGCTTTCAGCATTATTTGCATAAAAGGCATACTCATAATGTTTATCAAACATACCTTTACTTTTTAGGATAAAAAATATAGCTATAAAAAGTAACACTATTGTTACAAAGGTAAAAATTCCTACTGAAATTTTCATTTTATTGTAAGACATTTGTTTTCCTTATAGTATTTGTGTATAGTGGTATCAATTATCTGAATATCTTTTTCATCAAGTATATCGGCTATTTTTATAAGAGTTGATAAATCTTCTGCCTTTTCAAGCATAGAAAAAGGTTTTATAACAGCTATCTTTTCTTTTGGACTAACATAAGCCCTTATGATTTGGCTGATAAATTTCTCTATTTTATTAAGTCTAAATGGTCTTTTATCTGTTATCTCTTTATATCCGCATTTTTCCAAAAGTTTATCTGTGTAAATAGTCGCTTTTTTTATGCTATATCTATAATGGTACTCTAAGATAAGTGCAATATTTTCATTTGCACTCAAATCAACTAGTAAAGGTGTCTCCTCACTAACAACAGCAAAATTATTTTCAAAGATATATGTTTGAAGTTTACTGAAATCTTCAAATATTTTTATAGAAATTCTATGGTTAATGATAACACCTCCGCAAATAGTATAGTGATAAAAAGTGATGTTATGGTTCTTGATAGGGTAGAGGGTATCTCAAAATATCTCTTTTTTACGATTATTCCGTCATAGCTTGGTATGGTTACTATGACAAATCCATAAAACATACTTTTTAGTATAAAAATAGCTATATCCTTTGGAGTTATAGCACTGATAATAGTAGAAAGAAAAAGGTTTATATCCATATCAATTTGTAAAGATAAAAACACATAACCGCTTATAACCATAACAACCGAAGATAAGAAAACTAAAGATAAAAATCCCAACATGTTTCCTACGGCTCTAGGCATCACAAGATAACTTACTACATCTATGTCAAACATTTTTAAACTATTTAATTCACCGTTTACTTTCATGATGGCTGTTTTTGCCCCCACTCTAAGTCCGGTTCGAAAAGATATGACAAGAGCTATCATAAAAGGAGTTAGCTCTACAAGCACAAACTGTACTATCAACTGACCTATATATGCTTTTAGGTTGTATTGTATAGCAATCGAGACTACAAGTCCCATGATAGTGGAGCCAAATACAATAGATAATATAAAAAAAATAGGTAAAATCTCTAATGCTACATAGTATATCTGTTTGACTAGTGTTTGTCTGCTAGCAGGATTATAATTTTTAGGATTGAGTGCATACAATAAGCAAACTACACTAAAAGTATAATATTTTATAAAATGTGCTATATATTTAAAAGAATTCACTTTATTCCTCAGATATTTTTTAA
>JALVWI010000264.1 GCA_027038335.1 Campylobacterales bacterium
ACCGACCCTAGGAGGTAGCTATTAATCGTGAGCCGATAGGCGAACCCCTTTTAGCCGTCCGCAGGACATCTATCAAATAGAAGAGATTTTTCGTTAGAAAAATTCTTCCGAAGAGGTTGAAAAACCACATTTTTTCAAAAAAATCTCTAGTACAGTATTTAAAAAATTACTACTTTTAATAGTTTAAGAGAGTTCAAGTGCCCACTCTACCGATGTTTGAAGCACTTTTTTTTGTCAAACTACCGCCGATATTTGTCAAACTACCGCAGGAGATTCACTTTTTTTTGTCAAACTACCGCCGATTTTGTCAAACTACCGCATATATCAAAAAGTATGTTATAATACTTTTTTTGTCAAACTACCGTAGGAGAAAATATGAAAAAATCCATTCAAAAACACAATGCCTTGACAGATGGTTTTTTGCCCTGGAGCGGAAAAGCTGTTTTGCCAGATAAATTAGTCAATGCTCTTTATTGGAAATATGAAGACGATGGTGTAGATTTTAAAATGACTTTGCCTGAACTTAGAGACCTTTTAGGATTAAAAAGTTCAAAGGATGACCAAAGAATATATGATGCTATTAAATTACTTCAAACTCCTATACAGATTAGAGATTTTACATTTAAGGGACGTGGTGTCAAATGGTTATCTGCTCCTTTTTTGTCTAGGTCTGTTATTTGGTATGATGGGCAAAACAATTTTCATTTTAAACTTGATGATATGATTATTGAAGGTTTAAAGCAAAAAGCTGGATACACTCCATTGGAGCTTAATATTTGTAACCAATTTAAAACAAAATATGGATTGAAGTTATATGAAATGTTCATAAGATATTACCATTTACCAAACAGAGAGGGCAAGGGAGTTGGTGCAGTATCTAAAGAGATGGACGAGCTTAATATGATTTTTGGAACAGAATACACACATCCAAGCACAATGATGAGGGGATTAAAAAGAGGTTTAGATGAAATAGAAAAAATTACGGGAGAGCTAGTAACTTGTTTTTATAATAAGCCATTAAAAAGCTTTGTATTTAGTTGGCATCAGAAACCAAGATACCCTAAGCTTAGAATACCTTTTAGGCGTATAGACGAACTTATAGATTGGTACTTAAATCATAATACAGATAATTTAAAAATTAAATCTATGCCAAGATATAAACAATCATTGAAGACAAAAATCATCAATGATGATTTTGAGGAATTAGATAAATATTGGAGAGGTTTACTTGTTTATAAATATGGATTTACACTTGAACAAATTGATAAAGAATTTATTGATGACGGTAAATATAAAGATTTTAAACGAAAACCACAAGAAGGATTAATATGAGCAAAATCACACTTCAACTAGATAGAGAAACTTACAAAAAACTACAGCAAATAAAAATGACAGTTGACCATAAAACGATTGAAGACACTATCGCTGAAATGGTAGAAATTTATGGAGAGCAATACAAGCAAACAAAGCTAATCCAAAAGATGTCAAAAAAAATAATTTAGTAAGTGGGTAATCAACTCCACATACTAAATTAAAATAGGTGATACCAAATCAAAAAACACACCCTAAAAACAAACATCATTTTTACACCCGAAATATAGCTATAATTAGCCCCACGCAGTGGACTTGCGGTAGCACCCAACAATCCCTTTAGGGTTGATATTGGGCAAATATCA
>JALVWI010000265.1 GCA_027038335.1 Campylobacterales bacterium
ATATTAAAGAGGAGATGGATTTAGTTATTGATAGATATATCAAGTTTATTTAATTTAATGGTGCTATAGTAATAAAAATTCTTTAACTGATAAAGGAATTTAAAATGAAATATGTATATGTGTTGCAACATAGTCATATCTTAAAAGATTGTGATGAAACAAAATTTATTGGAGTTTTCTCATCTGAGAAAAAAGAAAAAAAGGCTAAGAAAAAGCCCGGTTTTAAGTATTATAAGAGATATTTTTTTATTGATAAATATCCTATAAATAAGATGTATTGGAAAGAAGGGTTTATAGAAAATTTGGGTATTGAAGTCCCTCCTTTTGTAGTAAAATGATAGCAAAAATAGATTATGTTTAGAAACATACTAGGAATTAGTATTATGAAAGATTATAGAGAAATAATAAATCAATTATATAGTGAAAATTGGGATGAATCTTTAGAAGCTTCGGATAGATTAGTAAAAATTTATGAATCTAATAATCAGATAGTAGATTTACTAATCGAAGTTTTAGAAAATGCCGAATCTGATAATGCTATTAATGCAACGGCATTGGCACTTAGAGAAATTTCGGATAATAAAGCATTTGATGCTTTATTGAAAGCTATTGAAAAAAGAAAGAGTTCTAATAATATATCAACACTTGTATATGCCTTAGAAAATTATAATTGTAAAAATCATTTCTTAGATATTTTCTCTTTATTTGTTTTTTCAAACAAAGCTGATGTTATGCTATCATCTTATAATATTTTGACAGAACAAGTATTTGAAGTCTCTAGAGAAGATTTGAATATTGCCCAAAAAATTTTAAACAATAGTGGGCTATCTTATGAAGATAAAGATATAGCCCATAATATACTAAAACGGTTAAGTTATTTATAATTTTTCTAGTATTTGTATAAGAGGAAATATTATGTATAAAAGTGAAGTAAATGATGTAAAAGATTATCTTATTGGATTGTTAAAAGAGGAAGAGAAGCTTTTAAGCAAAGAGATAAATAAGTTTTACAATAAATACAGTATTCCGATTGTTCCTATAAATTTTCCTACTTATAAAGAGGACTTTTATATATTGTTACAATATTTAGATTATGGAATCTATTTTAATGATATAGAAGAGTTTTTTGGTATATGTATAATTAAAAATAATCAATGTTCAAAGAGTGCAGAGTATTATGATAGTTTAAATGCAACAATAATAAAACTTATGGAGATATTAGATGAAAAACAGTATTAAATTGTTTAAGAAAGCATCACACTATTTAGATAATAAAGACTATAGAACCCTCTGATTAACCTAGACACACATCAGCAACTCAAGTTTTGTTTTAGATTGAGTTACTAACTTGTAGGACTAACTAGTTAATTCAAAAGTTAGTAGCTTAATATAAAGCGAAACTTGTGTTGCCCTACGGGTGGAGTTTGATGGTGCAATCTTTAGCAAGATATTTACTTCATCTTAGCTTTGGCTAGGACTTGAAAATCTCTTACTAAAGCTTACACCCTCAAACTCCACTGATGTGTATCTAGGTTATTCAGAGGGTTCTATAATAAAGCCTTGAAGCTATTTAAAAAAATATATAATAATGGAGACAATGAAGCTGGTGTAAATATAGGATATATTTATGATAAAATTGGCAAAAAAAGAAAAGCTATAAAGTGGTATAAAAAA
>JALVWI010000266.1 GCA_027038335.1 Campylobacterales bacterium
GCCAATTTTTAACAGATACCAAAGGTGAAGGAGTGCTAAATCACTCATTTTTAGAGTTTCGACCGATGGGTGGAAGCGTAGAGCATAGAATGAACGGGGCTTTGGTGTCTATGGAAAACGGTACGGCTCTTGGATACTCTTTATTTAACTTGCAAGATAGAGGTGTACTTTTTATAAAACCTCAAGATAAAGTGTATGTAGGTATGATCATAGGAGAAAATGCCAGAGCAAATGATCTTGATGTAAACCCAATAAAAGGAAAAAATCTTACAAATGTAAGAAGTAGCGGAGCGGATGAAGCTATCAAACTAGTTCCTCCAAGAGAGTTGACACTTGAGTCAGCGTTAGAGTGGATAGAAGATGATGAGCTTGTAGAAGTAACTCCAAAAAGCATAAGACTAAGAAAAAGATACTTAGATCCGACTATTAGAAAAAGAATGGCACGAAAAAAAGAAGCATAGGAGATAAAATGAGAAGAGGATTTTCACTACTTGAATTGATGATAGTTATCATCATTTTAGGACTTTTAGCCGCACTTGTTATGCCGAACCTCATAGGAAAAGGTGAAGAAGCAAAGAAAAAGTTGGTTTGCGTTCAAATGAAAAATATAATGCAAACATTAGATATGTTTAAAGCAGATCAAGGAAGTTACCCTACAACCGAAGAGGGGCTTAAAGCACTCGTTAAAAATCCAAATAAAGAAAAATATCCCAATTATCCGGCTCAAGGATATTTTTCTGAGGGGCAATTACCCAAAGACTCTTGGAAACATAATTTTATATATATTTATAACGGAACAAGACCTGATCTTATATCACTCGGCTCTGACGGAAAAGAGGGCGGTAAAAATGAAGCGGCAGATATAAGATACTCTACTACATGTCAAAAGTGAGATATAAACTATCAGCATTTACTTTAGTAGAAATGCTGATAGTGCTTATACTTATAGGTGTTGTATATAGTTTGATATTAAATAGATACAAACCGGAAAAAGAGGAGTTATTCCCACACTCACAAACACCTTTTAGAAGTATTTTGATACCCTTGTGGAATCATTCTCATATCATACTTTTATGCGAAGATAAATGTAAAAAATGTAATATATATAACGAAAACGGTAAAATTATAAAAAAAATAAAACAATCTCTGTTTAAGCAAAATGATGTTCCAAAATTTTATGTATTTAGCGATAACGGCGAAATAAATAGAAAAGAGTTTTTACATATCAAACCTCAAAATAGCGAAGAAAGAGTTTGTTTTAGATTTGATCTATATCCAAATAAAAGTAGTAGCGAACTTATACTAGAGTATAAAAACGGTAAAGTTTTATATTTACCCCCATATTTTAATGATACTCTATCTTTTTCATCGCTTGAAGGATTGCAAAATTATTTTGAAAATTTAAAAACGGAAATAGTAAGATGATATTTATCTATAAAGGCATTGACAAAAACGGTAAAAAGATAAAAGAAAAGATTGAGGCATCATCGATAGAGGAAGCCAAAAAGAAATTGTCTTCAAAGGGTGTTATATATAATGTTTTAAAAGAGGATAGCGGGCTAAATTTTAAAAATTTTTCTTTAAAAAGAGAGTATAAAATAGATGCTAAAAAACTCTCTTCAATAAGCCGTGAAATATCTATGTACTTAAAAGCCGGCATTACCGTAGTCAATGCTATAAAAATCATAACAAACCAATATAAAAATGATAAATATCTTTTTTTATTTTTTCAAACTATCAATACACTTTTGGATGAAGGAAAAACATTTTATCAAGCTTTGGATGAGCAAAAAATCATAAAATTACCCCTTTTTTATAAACAATCCATCAGAGTTTCAGAAACAAGCGGCATTTTAGATAGTGTGCTTTTTGAACTTGCTAGATTTTTAAAGGAGCAAGATAGAATAAATAAACAAATCCAAAGCGCTATGGCATATCCGCTGTTTATGTTGGTTATCTCATTTTTTATGGTTGGCTTTATGCTCTCTTTTGTTGTTCCGAAAATTACTTCAATGTTTGATCAAATGCACCAAAAACTTCCTTTGATTACAAGAATTGTTATAACAACAGGCAATGTTTTAAAGCAAGACGGTATCTATATCATAATAGTTTTGATAATTTTGATAGCTATTTTTTCACTATTGATGAAATACAATCACACTTTTAGATATACAATTCACAAATTTTTACTAAAGCTGCCTTTTTTTGGTAATTTGATAGAAAAAACAGAGTTAGCAAGATTTTCTTATATGATGTCTTTACTTCTAAAATCAGGTATCCCGATAGTTCAAGCTATCAATCTTTCGGCAAATATTCTTAAAAATTCGGTTATAAAAGATATATTTTTGCAAGCATCAACAAAAGTTGTCGAAGGTAAAAAACTTTCATCATCTCTTGCAACTATGCCTTATGTGGTCAATGATTCTTTTATACAAGCGGTTGCTCTGGCCGAAGAGACCAGTGAAGTAGAGGAGGTTATGAAAAACCTCTCAGAGCTATATTTTGAAGAAAATCATGATAAGGTTACTATTTTGCTATCTTTGCTAGAGCCTGTTTTGATGCTGGTTGTAGGCGGAATTATAGGTTTTATAGTTACCGCGATGCTACTTCCGATATTTTCTATGAATATAGGAAATTAGGATTGAGCATTAAGTATTTAGGATTTAGAGCAAGTACTAGATCAGGGTATGCTCTACTTTTTACGCTTTTTATCATTTTTGCCATAACTATTATACTCTCCCAAATACTCCAACTCTCAGATAAAAGCATCCGATCAAGCAACCAGATAAGAGACTATATTCAACTTTCAAGTTTAACAAAAGATGTCATTAAAATCATAAAAAAAGCTCCTGAATTGAAAGATATAAAAGATGCTGATACATTTGATGCTTTTTTGCAAAGCTTCTCTCTTATACCTATAAAATTTAAAGACGGCACTAAAGCGGTGATAGAGATAAAACCCTCTTCAACCGCTATAAATATCAACAATATACCTCATTGGAACAGATATCAAAAAGAGAGATTTGTATCCTTTTTAAGAAGCTATGGAGTTATTTCGGCTGATTATTTTCTCAATCTTCTAATAGATATCACAACACCTAAATCAACACTAACAGATATAAAAAATGATTTGCCCTCGTTAAATAGTAAAACTTTAAATAAATATAGAGATTTTGAGAAGATAGAACGCTACTATATATCTATAACAAAAGATTATAATATTTTATATATTCCTTGGAAAAAGATAATATCATTTCACGGTAATGAATTGGATGCTAATTACATAAGCTGTGAATTGTGGAAACTTATCTATTTTGATAGCCCCAATGATGAAATGATACAAAGTATTTGCAATAAAAAAGAGATACTTAGCGATATAAATGATTTAAATATACCTGTTGATATATTGCAAAATATTAAAAAATTTCATATCACAACCGATACTCAAAAAATAAATATAGAAATAAAATTGTATTTAAAGGATAAAAAAGATATAATTTCCACCTTTTCCTATGATATAAGAACAAAAAAGGTATCCAATGTTTCAATGGCTTTCTAGTCAAAAAGATTATAATGTTATTATATTAGATAAAAACAGTATTTTACCCAAGGGTACCGTTTTGTCCGAAAAAAAGATAAATGTTGTACTTTCTCCGTCATATTATTGGTTCATAGAAAAAAAATTGCCTATTAAATTTACTTTTCAAGCAAAAGAGTATCTCCCCTCTATCTTCGAATCTTTAACACCTTCTGGCAAATTAAGCTATTTGGCTATACCCAAAGGGGATACTTTTTGGCTATTTGCTTATGATGATCAAAAAATTATAAAAGCATTAGAAGATAACGGCATAAATATATCTAATGTAGAGAAAATTTATTTTGCCCAAAATGTTTTTAGCAAAGATGCAATTGATCTTGAAAATGATTATTCGCTCGTAGATATCAAAGGCACTATAACTCGAGTTCCTACTGCTTTGGTAAATGTTCAGAAATACTTATCAAAGATTCCTAAAAATGAATTTGATTTAACAAACGGTGTTAATTTAAAGAGATACAAAAGTTTTATAGATGAAAAGATATTGTACAAAGTATTTATACCTCTATCTCTGCTTATATTGCTATATGCCGTAGAAATAGTTAAGCTTTGGCATATCAATAAAAATTTATCCGAGCAAAAAGAGAAAATTTTTTCACAATACAATTTACCCAGTACAACTTTTCAAAATAGATCTATTCTTGAAAGGTTGGAAAATATATATAAAAAACAAAAAAATATAAGAGAGTTTATAAGTGTAGTTTTATCTGCTCCATACCGCTCAAATGAGTTTATAAAACTCTTTTCATTAGATAAAAATAGTGCAACACTTCGCATAAAATTGGCAAAAATTTCGGATGCCGATATATTTAAAAACTATTTTGAGCAAAGATTGAGTGTAGGCAATATAAAAAGTATGAGTGTAAACTCTTCTATTTTAACAGTGGAGTTTACCCTATGAAACAATTCCACCCGCTTTTGCTTATTGCTTTTGTTTTTTCTATTTTGATATTTGTTATATCGCTAAAATACCATGAACAAATGCAAAACTCTATCCTAACACAAGAGAGTCAAAAACTTCAGATAATGGCACAAAAGATAGTAGCATTTAAAAAAACTTGGCAAAATAGAGCTTTTCAAGAGAAGAGACTTCAAAGTTTTATAAAAAATTTATCCAAAAAACATATCAAATATACCAAACACTCTACTAGTGAAAATATAGAGTTTATTTTTGACAAATTAACGCCGTCTTTAAGCAAGTATGTTTTAAATACATTGATCAATCAAAATACAAAAATCTCATCCTTTGATATAAAACGCATAGATAATTCATCATTATCCATAAAAATCAGGATAGCAAAATGATAAAAATATTTAAAAAATTTTTCTATTTTATTTTATGCTTGCTGCTTTTTTTACAATTGCTCATCATATTTTTACCAAAGGAGCAAATTTTCAATTATCTAATAGAAAAAGCCAAAGTTTATCATATAGTTTTTCATTCTCAAGCTATAAAAGATAAAGGAGTAAAATTTACTCTTATAAACAATAGACTTATTTATGACGGTTTAAAAGTGGCTTCAAGCAAAGACATAAATGCCGATTTGTTTATAGTATATAGCACTATAACTATAACAAATGTAAAACTTTCAGAGATTGTTGAGAGTATGGTTCCTGATGATATATCTATTATCAAATTTTTATATTCACCCTATATGTTATATCATATCAAATTTAAAGCAAACGGTAAAATGGGTATCGCGTCAGGAGATATAGATTTGTTGCATAAAAAGATAATGATAGATTTAAAGCCATCAAAACTTATGAGAACAAGATATAGTGCAACTTTAAGACAGATGAAAAAAAGCAATAAAGGTTATAGATATGTTTATAACTTCTAAAAAATCTTTTATAGATATACTTTTATGCTTTTTATGGATCACTTTTGCGGCTAAACTTTTAGGTTTGATAGTGGAATTTTCATTGCCGATACCTAAACAAAATGTATCTATCAATATAGATACAAATCTACCGTATATTCAATTTGCGTTAAAAAAAGATTTTGCTCTTGAAAATAGACAACAAAAAGTAAAACAGATAAAAAAAGAGCAACCTGCACTTTTAATGAAAAATATGCTGTTAAAAGGTGTATATATAGACGGTGCGGATAGTTTTGCGGTAATCGGGCTAAAAACAAAAAGAGATAGCATTAAGATCATACCTATCGGAAAAACTTTTCAAGGATATAAATTGGTTAAACTATTTCCAAAAAAAGTTTTATTGCAAAAAAACGGTATCATATACGCACTCTATCTAGAAAATGTAAAGATAGATCCGAATGCTAAAGATATCTCTTATATGATTCCCGACAAAAAGCAATTTATGCTAGAAAAACATGATGTTTATGATTATGTCAACCATTTTGATAAGATATGGAAAGAGATAGCCATAGATGATTCAAGAAAAAATGGAAAATTGGACGGTTTTTTGATAAAATGGATAAAACCAAACTCCATATTTGCTAAAATAGGCTTAAAAAAAGGGGATAAAATCATAAAAGTCAACGGTAAACCTCTAAAGAGCTACGGTATTGCTTTTAGATATTATAAAAAGATAAAAAAAAGAGAGTTAAATAGTATAAATTTAACAGTTTTAAGAAATAAAAAAGAGAAGGATATAGAGTATGAATTGTTTTAAAAAGATACTTTTTTTATTGCTTGTTACGGGATTGGCATTTTCTAATATTCAAGCCAAAATCCCCGCTAGATCGCCGAAAGAGGTAGTAAATATCTCACTATCAAATATAGAGATAAAAAAGTTGATAGAACTTTTTTCTAAAATTGAAAAGAAAAATATCCTTATCCCAAATCAAATAAGAGGTAAGATAAGCTTCATCTCATCTTCTCCGGTATATAAAAGCGAGATATTTGACATACTTTTAAATGTTCTTGATACTAAAGGTTACACTCTGGTAAAAGATGGGAATTTTTTAAAAATAGTAAGACTTTCAGAAGCCACTAGGAACAATCTTCAAGTATATAGACCAAAAGATTATATTGCTCCAAACGGAGAAATGATAACAAAAGAGATTGCCTTAAAAAACGCTCAAGTCAATTTAGTCGCTTCTAAAATTCGTCAGTTTTTATCAAAAACCGGGAGATTGATCACCGTTAAAGAAAACAATACTATGTTTATTAGTGATTATCCTAAAAATATAAAAACTATTCAAAAGATTGTCTCACTTATAGAAAAAGATAGAAAAAAAGTAGTTGATATAGTTGAAATAAAGCATGCAAGATTGAGAGATATTTACTCTCAAGCTATCCAAATAGCAAAAAATCTTTTCAACCAAGCCATACCTTACAACAGGATAGTTATACTTCAAAACAAAGAGTTAAATTCTCTCATACTTATAGGCTTAAAACAAAATGTTGAAGAGTTAAAAAAAGAGATAAAAAAATTTGATAAAGAGAAAATAAAAGAAGAAGAAGTTACCAAGATCATAATTCTTAAAAATATGGATGCTAAGTCAGCCTTTGCGACTCTTTCTCAAGTGATAGCAAAAAGAAGATACAAAGATCCTACCAGCAAACCGAATATTTCGTATTCAAAAGAGATAAATGCTATCATTCTCATAGGAAAACCGGAAGTCATAGAGCCGCTGAAAAAAACATTAAAAGAGCTTGACAAAGAGAAATATCAAGTATATGTCCAAGCAAAGATCATAGAGATAAGTGATACTAAAGCTAAAGAGATAGGTCTCAAGTATGGTTTAGCCGGAGGTACGGTATCCTCTTCGTCACTTCTTACTTTTTCTAGTGATTTTGGTGCAAATGCTATCAATCTTCCTAGTTCGATAGCAGGTAATATTATAGATCTAAGCAACATCACGGCAAACTTAGCTCTAGGAGCCGCTATATCATTTTTGCAAAAAAACGGTGCTTCAAAAACTATATCCAACCCCTCTATACTTTGTGTAAACAACTTAGAATCTTCCATATATGTAGGTAAAAACAAATCATTTCTTGTAGGCAAAACAACAAATGCAAACGGTACAACAGCTAGCTATCAAAGAGAGGATATAGGTTTGACTCTCAAGGTAAAACCGAGAGTTGCAAGTGATGACAAAGTAACCCTACAAGTCAATACCATACTTGAAAATGTTGACAAAAGTGATACTGCGGTCAATTCAGACAGACCTACTACTACAAAACA
>JALVWI010000267.1 GCA_027038335.1 Campylobacterales bacterium
GATGATATGAATGATTTGCAAACAGGTACTATTGTGATAGTTGTATTTAGCACTATTATACTTGGTGTGGGACTGTGGATCATTCATAAGATAACCAATATTTGAGAGATAGTAAGTAGGATTTAGGATTTAGGATTTAGGATTTAGGTTTTAGGTTTTAGGTTTTAGGATTTAGGATGGAGAAAGTTTTTAGTTGCAGGATATGGATATGTTGTTGTAGCTTGTAGGAGTTGTTCCGTTTACATCTATGAGGAGAATATCTCCTGAATGAAGTACTTTGTTGCTGTATGTTTCTTTGCAGATTTTGTTTGGATTTATGTATGATGCATATATCCAGTAATCATTTCTATCCGGTTTTCCGGAAATATCACTATTTTTTGCATTTTTATCATATTTTGCACCGTTCATTGCATTTGAAGCGGGTCCAGTAAATATAGAATAGGTAAAATCACTACTATTATTTTCGTAAACTTTTTGAAATTTATTAGAGTTAGTAGTAGATCTTAAGATGGCTCCAAAAGTTAGTCCGTTTTCTGATAAATTATCAGGATATCCAGCACTATTTAATGGATGAATAGAGCTATCTTGATTATTGCCCCATCTAAAATCACCTTCGTTGATACTCCACTCACCGTGAGCCCCGTCTATTGCAGTAGCAACTGCCGACATCGTTGCGATCTCGGCAGTTTTTTTTGCTCTGTCTTTAACTCCTAGAAACTTAGGAATGGCTACAGATGCCAAAATGCCTATAATAACAATGACAAAGATAAGCTCTATCATCGTAAAGGCTGATTTTTTCATTTTTCTTATAAATTAGTATTTATAAAATCATTTGAACCATCCACTGTAATATCTGTATAAGTAGTCGGTGTAGTTCCATTTACATCTACAAGACCTATTGTGCCGGATTCTATAGTAACTTGATTGACATTGGTACCTGTTATATTGAGATCGTATCCTGAAGGATTAAATACCCAAAAGTCATTTTTATCAGGTTTTCCTGCTATATCATTACCCGGTGCATCAGCAGGCTCCTTGACTCCTGTATCAGTATCTGTTGCAGCAGCAGTGATGATTACAGGTGTATAATAAAGTTGACCGTTTGTAGTATCATAAGTTCCATTTTCATCAAGAGGAGCATAGGCTACTACTTTTAGATTACGAACTTTTTTAGCTATTTTTTTAAGAATTGTTCTGTTTTGATTTGCTGTTTTTAAAACAGTTCCAATATCAGTTCCGGTTGCATTAGCATCCGCACCTAAGTTGTACCAGTCAACTTTGATATCTCCGTAATCATCATATCTACCTTCTTGTTCAGCAATTACCGCTGAAGCCAAACCATCCATCGCAGATATTTCACTGTTTACCTTTGCTCTATCTTTTACACCATTAAACTTTGGCAGTGCAGTAGCAGCCAAAATACCTATAATAACTATGACAAATATAAGCTCTATCATAGTAAAACCGTTTCTCTTCATTTTTTACTCCTTTGTGTTAAGTTTTTAAAACTCTATTTTATTATACACCTATATCGGTAAAATTTATATAAAATTAACTATTAATTTTGATAACGAATGGTTTATTTATGATAAAAAGTGTATTATTTGAAATAATTTTTGAAATAGGTTTATAAATGAATGAATTAGTTTCTATGTCAGTACAAATACATAT
>JALVWI010000268.1 GCA_027038335.1 Campylobacterales bacterium
CCTATTAAAATTTTTATAGCTTTAAAACAGGAAATAAATTATATACTTGACAGACTTGAGCTTATAGAAACTACAAAATCTCTTATCAATAATGTAAAAAAAGATATAACAAGCGGTGCATATAGAGCCGATAGTGAACAAAGCTCTATCATGAAGCTTATAGAAGTTATTGTTAAAAATGCAATTATAAAAAATGCAAGTGATATACATATTGAACCAAGTGCAAAAGATGTAGTAGTAAGAAGTAGGATTGATGGAATACTAAGAGAAAGCTTTGTATTTGATTTGGATATTTGTAATGCACTTTCTTCAAGGATAAAAATACTTGGCAATCTTGATATAAGTGAAAAAAGAAAGTCACAAGATGGTAGATTTTCGATGGTGATTGACGGAAAAACTTATGACTTTAGACTTTCTACCGCTCCTGTTATGTTTGGTGAATCCATTGTTATGAGGATACTTGACCAGCAAAAGATACTTTTAAAAATAAATGAGCTTGGACTTGAAGGGAAAAATCTTGAACTTTTTGAAGAGTTGCTAAAAACTCCTTACGGTATTATTTTTGTTACAGGACCTACAGGAAGCGGTAAAACTACTACTTTGTATGCAGCTCTAAATGAGATAAAAAGCATCGAAAATAAAATGATAACCATAGAAGACCCTATAGAGTATCAACTTCCTTTGGCTCAACAAATCCAGATAAATGAAAAAATTGATTATGGTTTTGCAGAAGCCTTACGCTCTATGCTAAGACAAGATCCTGATATCATAATGGTAGGCGAAGTAAGAGATGAAGAGACTTTAAATATTGCAGTTCAAGCATCACTAACCGGTCATTTGGTATTTACTACACTTCATACAAATGATGCGCCAAGTGCCATAACAAGGATGATACAAATGAATCTTGAGCCATATTTAATATCTGATTCACTTGTTGGAGTAGTAGCCCAAAGACTTGTTAGGAAAATTTGTCCATACTGTAAAAAAGAGTATAAGCCCACAAAAAATATTATGCATAAAATTGAGAAATATTTGCCTGAACAATATAAACTTTATATAGGTGAAGGGTGTGAAAGGTGTTCATTTACAGGATATAGCGGCAGGATAATGATAAATGAAATATTAAAAATCAATGAAACGATTTCTCATATGATTTCAATAGGGATGAATAAATATGAAATAGCAAAAAAAGCTGAAGAAGATGGAAGTTATAATCCTATGGTAGTAGATGGTGTTAAGAAAGCAATTGATGGTATAACAACTATTGATGAAGTACTTAGAGTTACAAGATGGTAAAAGGTTTTAAAAGTGGCTTATTTTAAAATCTTTTATCTAAGAAATAGTAAAAAGCTAGAACAAATTATTGAGGCTGAGGCAAAAATTGAAGCCGTAAAGGAGTTTAAAGATAACCCAAGGGGAGTATTTTTAAGTATTGAAAAGATAGATGAGCCTTTTGAGATAAAGATACAAAAGATAAGAAACTATATAAAAGATAAATTTTTTAAGAAAAAGATACCCTCTCTTTCTTACATTGCTACCTTAAGGCAAATGGCTGTTATGTTAGATGCAGGAATTCCTATCAATACAACACTTAAAACTGTTATAAGAACATGTGATAATAAAAGAGTAAAAGAGATATTTGAAGAGCTTTATAGAGATATAGAAGC
>JALVWI010000269.1 GCA_027038335.1 Campylobacterales bacterium
CCTATTAAAATTTTTATAGCTTTAAAACAGGAAATAAATTATATACTTGACAGACTTGAGCTTATAGAAACTACAAAATCTCTTATCAATAATGTAAAAAAAGATATAACAAGCGGTGCATATAGAGTTGATAGTGAACAAAGCTCTATCATGAAGCTTATAGAGGTTATTATAAAAAATGCAATTATAAAAAATGCGAGTGATATACATATTGAGCCAAGTGCAAAAGATGTTGTTATCAGAAGTAGGATTGATGGAATATTAAGAGAAAGTTTTGTATTTGATTTGGATATTTATAATGCACTTTCTTCAAGGATAAAAATACTTGGCAATCTTGATATAAGTGAAAAAAGAAAGTCTCAAGATGGCAGATTTTCAATGGTGATTGACGGAAAAACTTATGACTTTAGACTTTCTACCGCTCCTGTTATGTTTGGTGAATCTCTTGTTATGAGGATACTAGATCAGCAAAAGATACTTTTAAAAATAAATGAGCTTGGACTTGAAGGAGAAAACCTTGAACTTTTTGAAGAGTTGCTAAAAACCCCTTACGGCATTATTTTTGTTACAGGACCGACAGGAAGCGGTAAAACTACTACTTTATATGCAGCTTTAAATGAGATAAAAAGCATCGAAAATAAAATGATAACCATAGAAGATCCTATAGAGTATCAACTTCCTTTAGCTCAGCAAATTCAAATAAATGAAAAAATTAATTATGGTTTTGCAAATGCTCTGCGTTCAATATTGAGGCAAGATCCTGATATCATAATGGTAGGTGAAGTAAGAGATGAAGAGACATTAAATATTGCAGTTCAAGCATCACTAACCGGTCATTTAGTGCTTACTACACTTCACACCAATGATGCTCCAAGTGCTATAACAAGGATGGTGCAAATGAATCTTGAGCCATACTTAATATCTGATTCTCTTATAGGAGTAGTAGCCCAAAGGCTTGTTAGAAAAATTTGTCCGTACTGTAAAAAAGAGTATAAACCAACAAAAAATATTATTCGTAAGGTTGAAAAATATTTGCCAAAACAGTATAAATTTTATATAGGTGAAGGGTGTAAAAAATGTTCTTTTACAGGATATAGTAGTAGGACTATGATAAATGAAATATTAAAGATAAATGAAACTATTTCTCACATGATTTCTATAGGTATGAATAAATATGAGATAGCTAAAAAAGCTGAAGAAGATGGAAATTACAGCCCTATGATAGCAGATGGTATTAAAAAAGTAATCAATGGCATAACCACCATTGATGAAGTTCTAAGAGTTACAAGATGGTAAAAGGTTTTAAAAATGGCTTATTTTAAAATCTCTTATCTAAGAAATGGTCAAAAACTAGAGTATGTTACACAAGCTAATGTAAAAGTTGAAGCCATAAGGGAATTTAAAAATAGCCCTAGAGGAATATTTTTAACAATTGAAGAGATAGATGAGCCTTTTGAAATAAAAATTAATAAAATTATATCCTATATAAAAAATAGATTTTTTAAAAAAAAGATACCGACACTTTCTTATATCGCTACTCTAAGGCAAATGGCTGTTATGTTAGATGCAGGAATTCCTATCAATACAACACTTAAAACTGTTATAAGAACATGTGATAATAAAAGAGTAAAAGAGATATTTGAAGAGCTTTATAGAGATATAGAAGC
>JALVWI010000270.1 GCA_027038335.1 Campylobacterales bacterium
TCCCTTTACAACCGGGCGATGTTCCAAGCACTTATGCCGATGTGAAAGATTTGGTAGAAGATCTAGGCTATAAACCATCAACTTCCATCCAAGAAGGAATCAATAACTTTATAGATTGGTATTTAGAATTCTTTCAAATTGAGAATTGAGAATGGAGAATTGAAAATGAAATACTCATGCTTTTCAAGAATACAAATAATAAAATCAACAAATATAACAAGGACGAATAATGCAAAATAAAAAATTATCAATTGCCATAATAGGCTTAGGATATGTAGGTCTGCCTTTGGCACATGCATTTAGTAGTAAATACAAGGTTATAGGATTTGATATAGCCAAATGGAGAATAGATGAGCTAAAAGCTGGATATGATAAAACTTTAGAGCTAAGCAATAAGCAGCTAAAAGAGGCTATCTCTAACGGTATGGAATTTTCAAGCTCGATAAACGATATAAAAGATTGCAATATCTATATAGTTACAGTTCCTACTCCTATAGATAGATATAAAAGACCTGATCTTACTCCTTTGATAAAAGCAAGTGAAACTATAGGGAAAGTTTTAAAAAAAGATGATATAGTCATATATGAATCAACAGTATATCCGGGTGCTACAGAAGAGGAGTGTGTTCCTGTACTTGAAAAAATAAGCGGACTAAAATACAATCAAGACTTTTTCTGTGGATACTCTCCTGAGAGGATAAACCCCGGAGATAAGGAGCATACTGTTACAAAGATACTAAAAGTTACAAGCGGAAGCACTCCTGAAATAGGGGAAAAAGTAGACGAGCTTTATAAAAGCATCATAACTGCCGGAACTCATTTGGCTCCAAATATAAAAACAGCTGAAGCTGCAAAAGTTATAGAAAATTCTCAAAGAGATATAAATATAGCTTTTGTAAATGAGTTAGCCGTTATATTTAACAAGCTTGGTATCGATACAAATTCCGTGCTTGAAGCAGCCGGTACAAAATGGAACTTTTTAAAGTTTAAGCCCGGACTTGTAGGAGGTCATTGTATAGGAGTAGATCCATACTACCTTACTCATAAAGCTCAAGAGATAGGCTACAACCCGGAGATCATACTCTCAGGTAGAAGACTCAATGACAATATGGGCATATATGTAGCAAATCAAGTTATAAAACTTCTTATCAAAAAAGGACATACCATAAAAGGAAGTAAAGTTTTAATTCTTGGCATTACTTTTAAAGAAAACTGCCCTGACATAAGAAACTCTCGCGTTATAGATGTGATAAATGAATTAAAAGAGTTTGGATGTGATGTAGATGTTTATGACCCGTGGGCTGATAGCAAAGAGGTAAAAAGAGAATACAACTTTGAATTAATTGAAAATGAAAAATTGAAAATTGAAAATTATGATGGAGTTATTTTAGCTGTTGCACATAAAGAGTTTAAAGAGTTAAATTCTAAATTATCCATTATCCATTCTCAATCAAACACGGTTATTTATGATATAAAAAGTTTTTTTGATAAAAATTTAATAGATGGGAGACTATAAAATGCAAAACAATAATACAAATATTTGTTATGAAGAAGATGAAATAGACCTAAGAGAACTTTTAAAGACAATATTAAAACACAAAAAGTTTATCATACTGTTTACTTTTGTGATAACTTTATCGGCTGTGGTATATGTATATATA
>JALVWI010000271.1 GCA_027038335.1 Campylobacterales bacterium
TTCTATATGACCAAAAAGCATAGTAACATTACTTTTTTTACCTCTTTTATGCCAAAGCTTATGTATCTCAAACCAATTTTTTGAGCTTACTTTGCCTTTACATATCTTTTCTCTTATACTCTCATCAAATATCTCAGCTCCACCTCCGGGCATAGAATCAACCCCGTTTTGTATCATCAATTCTATAACTTCTTCGTAGCTTAAGCCGTTACTTTCACTTAAAAAATTAACCTCAGCTGCCGTGAGAGCTTTTATGTGCAAATGAGGATATAACTCTTTTATCTTTTTAAAAATTCCCAGATACCAGTCAATTCCTGCTTTTTCATTATGAGCTGAAACTATATGGACTTCTTTTATGCCGTGAGTGACTGCATTTTTTACGATACCAAGTATCTCTTCATGAGTCATTGTGTATGGATTTGGATTTTTCCTATTTGCTGAAAATGCACAAAATTTACATATATCTTTGCATTCATTTGTAGGATTGATATGTCTGTTTACATTAAAAAAACTTTTTTTACCGTAAAGTGCCACTCTTTTTTCATGAGCTAATTTTCCCAAAGTAAAAAGATCCATATCATAAAGCTTTAGAGATTCGTTAAAATTTAACCTTTGGTTGTTTTTGATTTTTTCTATTATTTGTTTCATTATCCTACTTTTTTATTTTTTTGAGATTATACCAAAATTTAAAAAATATATAGATATAATGCCTTATCATTTTATATAATAAGGATATACAATGCTGAGTAGATTTCATCTACAAGAAAGAGGTACGGATGTAAAAACCGAAGCAAGAGCCGGTTTTACTACATTTTTGACTATGATGTATATAGTTCCTGTCAATGCTATCATCATGGGAAAAACGGGCATGGATATGGGTGCGATTATGACTGCAACCGCACTTATTACTATCATCTCTACCGTTTTAAACGGTTTATGGGCAAATACGCCTATTGCAATGAGCGTAGGGATGGGGCTTAATGCTTACTTTACTTTTGGACTGGTTCTTGGTATGAAAATTCCTTGGCAGACAGCTTTAGGTATAGTGTTTATATCAGGAGCTCTTTTTATCATTCTCTCTTTTACAAAGTTTAGGGTTTGGGTGATGCAAAGCGTTCCGATAGATCTAAGAAGAGCCATAAGTGCCGGTATAGGAGCATTTATAGCTTTTATAGGTTTAAAACAAATGGGGATAGTAGTAGCAAGTAAAGCAACTTTGGTATCTCTTGGCAATTTGTCTGACCACAATGTCCTTCTTGGGATATTTGGCTTATTTGTTGCATTTGCACTTTATAGTTGGAGGATAAAAGGAGCTTTTATCTTGGCTATCTTGATAACTTCTATAGTAGGTTGGGCTTTTGGTCTTGGAGAGCTACCAAAGCATATCTTTTCGATGCCGGCTTCTATTAGTCCTATATTTTTAAAACTTGATATTACGAGTGCATTATCACTCTCTTTGCTGCCTGTTATCATTACATTTTTGATCACAGATATGTTTGACTCTATCGGGACACTAGCGGGTGTAGGATATAGAGCGGGACTTTTCAAAGATGACTCCAAAGAGCTTCAAAAAACATTAGAAGTTGACGCGGTTGCTACTAGTATGGGTGCACTTCTTGGTGTATCAACCACTACAAGCTTTATAG
>JALVWI010000272.1 GCA_027038335.1 Campylobacterales bacterium
TGCTCTATTTGAGTTTGATTTTTTTCAGGATAAGCAAGTTGGAGATTTTTCTTTGTAAGAGTGCTTCTTCGTTTGCCGAATTTATAAAAAAGTATAGAACTTATATCAAAAAATTTATATATAAAACTTTTTGGCATCACTTTTGAAGTATATATCAATGCACAAACGGTGATGTATTCAAGTTTTTCTTTTATATTGTAAAACAATTACATCGCCTTATGTCAGCTAATCTCACTTTTACCCTTTTTTAGATACAATTATACTTAATTTTACCAAAATGGAAGCTAAATGATATGTATATTTGATTGTGAAACTGTACCTGATGTTGCTCTTGTAAGAAGTGAATTTGGCATAGAAGGAAGTGATTTGGAAGTTTCAAACAAGGCTTTTGAACTTCAAGAAGAAAAGAGCGGGTACTCTTTTTTGCCTCTTCCGTTTCATAAAGTTGTGGCGATTTCCGCGGTGATTGCTGATGATTTTGGAAAATTTGATAAAGTTAGCTCTATTCAAGGTGATAATGAAAAAGATATGATAAAAAACTTTTTAGGTTTTATTGATAAAAAAGAGCCTAAACTTGTCAGTTTCAACGGTAGGTCTTTTGATATGCCGATGCTTATGATAAGAGCTATGAAGTACAATCTCTCATGTCCGGCTTATTTTGAAAAAGAAAATCGTGAGTTAAATAAAAGTAAATGGGACAATTACCGCTCTCGTTATAGTGATAGATTTCATGTGGATTTGATGGATCATATAGGTGAGTTTGGAGCGGTAAGATCGCTTAAGCTTGATACAATTTGTAAAATGGCGGGACTTCCCGGTAAATATGATGTACATGGTGATGAGGTAACAAAACTCTATTATGAAGATAAGCTAACAAAGATAAAAGAGTATTGTGAAAGCGATGTTTTAAATACATACTGGCTGTATCTTAAATATGAACTTTTAAAAGGCAATTTGATACTGAATGACTATATAGAGTATCTTGATATTTTTAAAGAGAAACTTGATGATAAAAAATCCTATGCTGAGATTTTTAGAGAGTTTTTGAAAAAAGAGATAGAAGGGATAAATTTATGAAGATTGCTGTTATTGATTACAATATGGGTAATTTAAGCAGTGTAAAAAATGCTTTTTTGAAATTTGGACAAAAGGTTAATATAGTAAATCAACCTGAACTTTTAAAAAATTATGACAAAATTGTACTTCCCGGAGTTGGTGCTTTTGGAGATGCCATGAATCATTTAAGAGAAAATGAGATGGATTTGGCTATCAAAGAGTTTGCTAAAAGCGGTAAGCCGCTTTTAGGTATCTGTCTTGGAATGCAACTTCTTTTTGATAGAAGTGAAGAGTTTGGCTCACATATAGGTCTTGGTTTAGTGCCGGGTGATATAAAATATTTTGATAGTAGAAAATTTCCTAAAAGGCTTAAAGTTCCTCATATGGGGTGGAATAAACTTTTTATCCAAAGAAAATCTCCTCTTTATAAAGGGCTTAAAGAGTCATTTTATCTCTATTTTGTTCACTCTTACCATGCGATATGCGATGAGAGATATGTTATAGGCAAAACTCTTTACGGTTATGAATTTGCAAGTGCCGTACAAAATGAAAATGTTTTCG
Organism: Campylobacterales bacterium; assembly: GCA_027038335.1. Lineage (GTDB taxonomy): Bacteria > Campylobacterota > Campylobacteria > Campylobacterales > JALSKU01 > JALSKU01. The sequence continues at coordinate 1,618 of JALVWI010000272.1, forward strand.
GTTTTCAACCACACCCTGAAAAAAGCCA
>JALVWI010000273.1 GCA_027038335.1 Campylobacterales bacterium
TTTGAAATAAACTCAGAAATTGCTTTGTAAGATGCAAATTTAATAGCTTCAAATCTCTTGGTATCTGAAATAACACTATTGGCTTCTATAGGAAAGTCATAGGTTCCACTAACATCAAAACTATCTTTTTTCCCTGTTTTATCAACATAAGCTATATTTAGCACAACCTTTGTCTTGTATGCTACAACATATCCATCTTTATCGTAAGCGATAGGAATAAAACTTTTGCTTTTAAATTTAACATATAAAAGTGTATTTGCTATATCTTTTTTATCTACTATCTTGGACTTAAATTTAGAAACTATAGCCTCATTTATCGCATCTTTTATAAGCACGGAGTTTTCAGGATCTTTTATATCTATATAAACTTGTGCATAAATTTTATCACCTAAAATCTTTTTTGTATAGTATAAAGAAGGTTTATATCCGCATCCAACCATTACTAAAAGTATAAATGCCATACCTATAAATCTCTTCAATATTTTATGCACAATCAACCTTTAACTACTATGTTTACCAATTTATTTGGAACATATATCTCTTTTATGATACTTTTTCCCTCTATCCATTTTTCTATATTTTTCTTTGCTAAGTCTAAAATCTCCTCTTTTGAAATATCTTTAGCCACTTCTATATCACCTCTTTTTTTACCGTTAACAGTAATAACAAGAGTGATACTATCTTCTTCAAATACTTCATCTTTGATCTCAATCTTAGTAAAATTGTTAAGATCAAAATATTTTTCACTAAGTTCCCAACACACATGAGGAATAATCGGCTCTAAAATATTTAAAAGAATAAAGTATGCTTCACTCCAAATATCAACATTGTCTTGAGCATTTAAAGCATTCATAGCTTCCATACAAGATGCTATCAAAGTATTGAAACTATACTCTTTTTGGTATGTTTGATATGATTTTTGTAAAGCTTCATACACTTTTTTTCTAGCAAATTTTTCTTCTTTTTTGAGTGAATTATGCTCTATCAAAGGTATTTTGTCTGTGGGTTTAACTTTTTCACTCCTATCATATAATCTTTTGATAAATCTAAAAGCACCTTCAACGGCACTATCATTCCACTCAAGCTCTTTATGAGGAGGTGCGGCAAAGAGTATAAAAAGTCTTGCTGTATCGGCTCCATACTTTTGTATAATTTCATCAGGGTCAACGGTATTGCCTTTTGATTTACTCATTTTAGTACCGTCTTTTAGCACCATTCCTTGAGTTAAAAGTCTTGAAAAAGGCTCATCTACATCGATATAGCCCAAATCCCTCAAAGCTTTTGTAAAAAATCTAGCATATAAAAGATGCAAAATTGCATGCTCAATCCCGCCGATATACTGATCTACACTCATCCAATAATCTACATCTTCTTTGTCAATTCCTATCTTTTGCCATTTGGAAGGATTGGTTGCATATCTTAAAAAGTACCAACTAGACTGCACAAATGTATCCAATGTATCAGTCTCTCTTAGAGCATCTCCTCCACACTTAGGACATTTGCAATACTTCCAACTAGGATGAGTTTCTAGTGGATTGCCTTCACCTGTGATAGTTATATCTTCGGGTAAAGTTACAGGAAGATTCTCTTTTTTTTCTGGAACAAGACCACATTTTGGACAGTGAATAAAAGGGATAGGAGCACCCCAATATCTTTGTCTGCTCACACCCCAATCTCTCAACTTATAATTTATCTCTTTTTTGCCAAGAGAATTTTTTTCAAAATACTCTATGATTTTAGCTCTTGCGGTTTTACTATCAAGCGAACTAAACTCTCCACTATTTATCAAAATTCCATCATCAGTAAAAGCACCGTCAAATTTTATATCTTTTTTAGGTCTTATAACCTGTTTTATTGATAAGTTATACTTAAGGGCAAATTCATAATCTCTCTCATCATGAGCCGGAACTGCCATAACAGCTCCACCACCGTAACTAATCAAAACAAAATTTGCAACCCAAACAGGTATCTTTTCATTTGTTAAAGGATGGATCACATCAATACCGAGTGCCACACCCTCTTTCTCTTGCATTGAACGCTCTTTTTCACTTAAATTTTGCATTTTTTTGATAATACTTATCTTTTTCTCATCAATAAGTTTATGTTCAACCAAATATTTAACTATAGGATGTTCAGGAGCTAAAGCAGAGTAGCTTACTCCAAAGATAGTATCAGGTCTTGTTGTAAATACTTCATAACCTTCAAAACAGTTACCAAGCTTCTTTTTTGAATCATTACTTAGCTTAAATTCAAAACTCAACCCCTCACTTCTACCTATCCAATTTTCTTGCATCTTTAGAACTTGGTTTGGCCAATTACCCTCAAGCATCTTAAGATCATCTAATAATTCCTGAGCATATTTGGTGATAGCTATATAGTATCCGGGCATCTCCTTTTGGATAACTTCATTACCGCATCTCCAGCAACATCCATCTTCCACCTGTTCATTGGCTAAAACAGTATGACAACTCTCACACCAATTTACACTATTTTCTTTTCTATACATCAAGCCTGATTTATACATTTTTATGATATACTCTTGTTCAAACTTGGTATATATCTCATCACTTGTAGCAAACTCTCTTTTTTTACTAAATGAAAGCCCTAGAGAGTTAAGTTCATTTCTCATATATGCAATATTTTCATAAGTCCATTTTTTAGGATGAAGCTTATGTTTGATAGCCGCATTTTCAGCAGGCATACCAAAACTATCCCATCCTATTGGATGAAGAACATTAAACCCCTCTTTTCTAGCATTTCTAGCTATCGCATCACCGATAGAATAGTTTCTAACATGCCCCATGTGTATCCGTCCGCTTGGATATGGAAACATACTTAGAATATATCTTTTTTCTTTTGTTTTATCATCTTTAGGCTCAAAGGAGTTATGATCATCCCAATACTCCTGCCACTTTTTTTCAATCTCTTTAGGATTGTACTGCATCAATTCTCCTATTTCATAATTAGTAATTAGTGAGTCGTGATTAGTTATAAACTTAAACCATCAAACCTGCATCCTAAAACCTCAGAACTCTTCTCTTGTCTTAGCTGCTTCTACTATAACTAGTGCCATAGAAAAAATATTTGCTACCACAGCTCCTATGGCTAGACTCATAGCGGCGGTTCTCTCATGATAAATTTCAAAAAATATAAAGGCAGGGATAAGATGTAGATCAGCCACAAGTGAACTAGCAAACATTTCAGCTGAGAGGATATTTTTTACACCTATTTTTAAAAGTGTTGAAACTAAATTTATACTAGCGGCTACAAACAAAGATGTCCCATTATCCTCATATAAAAAACCGGCTGTTGTAGTCAAACTCATTAATGCAAAAAATATATAACTGACCTTTCCCCAATTCATCTTATCTCCAATTTTTCATTATTCATTGTTAATTTTTTATTCTCTACACCATTCCTCTTTCATACATAGCTCTCATCTTCTCTTTTTCAGCCTTTGCTTTCTCTTTTTCAGCTAACCTTCTTTTGAAATCTTCTATATTAAATCCAAGCCATTTAAGAAGTGGAGATGCTACAAAGATAGAGCTGTATGTTCCTACAACTATACCAACCAAAAGTGTAAAACTAAATCCCACTATAATCTCTCCGCCAAAAAGATATAAAGTCAAAACAACAAAAAATGTTGTCAATGAAGTTAGCGTTGTTCTTGATAATGTTTTAGAAATAGATTCATTAATAACATCAAAAAGGTTATATTCTTTACCTTCGTGTATCCCCTCTCTAATCCTATCAAAAACGATTATCGTATCGTTTAATGAATAACCCATGATGGTTAAGATTGCTGCTAGCGTATCGAGATTGACATCTATCTTAAAAAGAGCAACTGCTCCAAGAGATATAGATACATCATGAACTAAGGCCAATACTGAAGCTACTGCAAATCTCCACTCAAATCTAAACGCTACATATATCAAAATAGCCAATATCGAAAGTACAGAAGCCATCAAGCCTTTTTCTCTAAGTTCTCCTCCGACTTTAGGTCCAACTATATCCACTCTCCTTATCTTATAGTTACCTGTACCTTTCAAAAGTCTTCTTACCTTATCACCCATATCCTCTTTTACCGAAGATGAACTTGTAGCAAATTTTATGATAACCTCATTTGGTGATCCAAAGTAAGTAATAGTCGCATTTTTAAAAAGTTCATCTTTTGTGATAACTTCTCTTATCTTTTTAATAGGTGCTTTTTTATCATACTTTACCTGAACAAGTGTTCCACCTTTAAAGTCAAGTCCATAGTTTAACCCTCTTGTTGCCAAAAGCACATAAGATGCAAGTATAAAAGCAATGGAAATAGAGATAAATATCTTACTCTTTCCCATAAAATCAAAAGTTTTATTTTCACTAAATATTTCCATTATTTCACCTCTATTCCAAACCAAATTTTTAATTTTTTAGCTCTTTCGATATTTGGCATTAAAGATTGATAAATACCGTGAGTACCTAAAATCGCAGTAAGCATTGAAGCTAAGATACCTATACTCATAGTCACGGCAAATCCTTTTATAGGACCCGTTCCGTAAGCATAAAGAACAACTGCTGCTATAAGTGTAGTAATATTTGCATCCAAAATTGCACTCATGGCATTAGAATAACCTTTTTCAATAGCAACAGATACACTTTTACCCTCTCTGAGCAACTCTCTTATCCTTTCATTGATAATAACATTAGCATCGACAGCCATACCGACCGTCAGCACAATTCCAGCCATTCCCGGCAGTGTTAAGGTAGCTCCAAAAAGTGCCATTACGGCAATAATGATAAATAGATTGACCACAAGTGCTACATCAGCTATCACTCCCGCATAACCGTAGTAAATTATCATAAATAAAACAACCAATACAAAACCGCTTATAAGAGCTATCATACTTTGTCTTATACTATCAGCTCCCAAAGATGGTCCTATGCTTCTTTTTTCAAGAAGTTTTACCGGAGCAAGTAATGCCCCGCTTCTAAGAGCAATAGCAACATCATGAGCTTCTTGAACCGTAAATCCACCGCTTATCTGTCCACTTCCTCCACCTATTCTCTCTCTTATAACTGGAGCGGAATAAACTTTATTGTCAAGTACGATGGCAAGATGCTTTCCTACTGACTTAGCAGTAAAATCACCAAATATTTTGGCACCTTCACTGTTTAATGAAAAGTTTATAACAGGCTGATTCATCCTATCAAATCCGACTTTAGCATCTGTTAGCATACTACCGTCAAGTATAGGAACTTCTTTAACAAGATATTTTTGCTTCTCATCTTTAGCACCCGTGAGTATCACATCTCCATAACTTGCAGCTTCATCTTTACTTAAGTTATATACTTGGTCAGCTCTTTTTTCATCTACCGCCATTAGTTGCAAGTGTGCGGCTTTTGCTATAAGTTCTCTTGCTCTTTGTTCCTCAGCTTGAGTTTTTATACCCGGTAATTCTACTAAAATCTTATCCTTGCCCTGTCTAGCTACAGTCGGTTCCGAAAGTCCAAATTGGTCTAGTCTATTTCTTATCGTATCAACAGCTTGCTTTATAGCATACTCTTTTGTAGCTTTTATCTCTTTTTTAGTAAGTGTTATTTTATAAGCTACAGTATCTTTATCTCTTTTTTTATTGATGATAACACCGGGGATCTTTTTGATCATTTCATCAACTTTTTTCTCTTCTGTGTTATCAAGTAAAACAAAACTTACTCCATCACTTTTTGCTCGAAGAGAATCTATAATTATATCATTATCATCACTAAAATATTTTATGCTCGAAGCAATAGACTTATACTTGGACTTTATAGCCTCTTTTGTATCAACTCCTAAGAGCATATGAAGTCCGCCTTGCAAATCCAATCCAAGAAGTATCTTGGGACCTTTCATACTTGGAATGAAGCTAGGTAGCGAAAGAACTAACCCGACTATCATAGTAAATATGAAAATTATTACTCTATAGTTCCATCTACTTTTATACATTTACTCTACTTTCTTTGCAACAAATTCTCTGCCAATCTTAACAACTGTATCATCATTAAGCTTAACTTTGATAAAATCTTCTTCTGGTTTTACAACCTCACAGATAAGTCCTCCGTTTGTGATGATCTTATCTCCTTTTTTTAGGGAAGCTAGCATCTCTTTATGAGCCTTTGCTTGCTTTTGTTGAGGTCTAATCACCAAAAAGTAAAAAATACCAAATAAAACTATAAGTGGTAACAATGAAGTTAAAATATTACCTCCGCCTTGCATACAAATCCTTTATATATAAAATTTTAAGTGAATATTTTATCACTTTTTACATAATAAAAGGCTTGAGTATTGCAATTATTTTATCTTTTTTTATATATGAGGCATATTTTCATATAAGTTTCCCTATTTTAGATACATTATTTGCAATTCTAGGATTGATTTTGCTACTCAATCAAAAAAAAGAGGTAAATTTTTGGAGCGGATTTTTTATAGGTATTTTTTGGTTTTATTGGATTGCTCTTAGTTTTAGATATTATGATATGAGCTATATGGTACCTTTTATTATCATTTTAGTGGGTCTTGTTTATGCTATTATTTTTACACTTATTTCTTATCCTTCAAATCCATTTATAAGAGCTATATTTATACTTTTTTTATCTTATTTACATCCATTTCATTTTAGCTGGTTAAAACCGGAACTTATCTTTATAAATTCTTATCTTGGAATTGAAAAATGGCAATTTGGAGTAACTCTTTTTACACTTTCTTTAGCTTCATATCTATATAAAAAAGATAAAAAAATTTTAGCAATACTTTCTTTATTTTTTATAATTTTTGCTATCAATTTACCAAAAAAAAGTAAGAATATAAACTTTAAAAACAATATAGCTTTAGTAGATCAAAAAGTGCCTGAAGATATAAAATGGGATCCAAGATACAAAGAGCAAATCATACAAAAAGATCTTTTGGCTATAAAAAAAGCTATAAATAACAAAAAAGAGATGGTTATACTTAGCGAAAGTGCTTTCCCTATGTATTTAAATACTAATGAACAGTTGTTAAGTACTTTAAAAAAACTCTCTAAAAAGATAATCATAATAGCCGGTGCATTAAGATATACAAGCGATGGATATTATAACTCTACATACTATTTTATAAATGGAAAAATTAAGATAGCAGATAAAGTTGTACTCGTACCTTTCGGTGAAGAGATACCTCTGCCTAACTTTTTGAAAAATTTAATCAACCGTATATTTTTTGACGGAGCTGAAGACTTTAAAACCGCACAACACCCCACAACTATCTTAATAAAAGGAAAAACTTTTACAAATGCCATCTGCTATGAAGCCACGGAGGATATCATCTACAAAAATCATCCTCATTTTGTCATTGCCACAAGCAATAATGCATGGTTTACTCCATCTACCGAGCCAACTCTTCAACATTTACTTTTAAAATACTACTCCAAGATATATCACACTACAATTATACACGCAGCAAATATGGGAATAAGCGGAATTATTCAAGAGTAAACTACTACTACCAAAGGTGGAGGTTTTCTATGTCTAAATAAAACTATATTGTTAAAATTTTGACAAAAAAGTTAAAAGTTGAACCCTGACCCC
>JALVWI010000274.1 GCA_027038335.1 Campylobacterales bacterium
ATAGGAAAAGCTATCAATCCTATCTTTAAGCCTTTGGGGTTTGATTGGAGGATGACAGTCTCTATAATAGCCGGACTTTCCGCAAAAGAGGTAGTAGTTTCAACCATGGGAACACTTTATGCAGTTGGAAGCGGTGGAAAAAACCACGGACTTGTAAAAAAGATGAGAGAAAATATAGACTTTAAAGCAGCAGTTGCTCTTATCATCATTATCATGATATATTCTCCTTGTCTTGCTGCTATGAGTACATTTTATGCCGAAATTCCTCAATGGCTTTGGAGAACTTTTTATACTATATACCCAAATGTTTTAGCTTGGCTTTTAGCTTATATGGTGTATAATATCTTAAAAGTTTTGGGATACTAGGAGTAGAGTTTGAAACTAAGCGAACTTGAAAGAGGACAAAAAGCTATCATAAAAGAGATAAATTTACCTGAAGAGTTAAAACAAAGACTACACTCTATGGGATTGGTTAAAGATGAGCTGATTCATATATGTAGAGTAGGTTTTTTAAAGGGGAGTTTTTATGTCAAGTTTGTAAGTGACTCTTGTATCATCATCAGTAAAAATGAAGCTGACCATATAGAAGTAGAACTACTTAAAAAAGGTCATCAGTATAGATGGGGGCAAAAAAGATTTGCTGATAATTGTATGAGTTGCTGTGGGGATAATGTTGATTAGTCATCAAGTTTACTCTCTTCCTCCTCATTTATGATCGAGTCATCATAGGGATCAAGATGTGCGGTAATGCTCCAGTTGCTCTCTTTGTCCAATTCTCTTATCTTATCTTCAATACTATCAGAAATCCTGTGAGCTTCCAAGAGTGAAATATCAGGAGTCATTACCACATGTACATCTACAAAGTTCGTTTTACCTGACCTTCTTGTCTTTAAAAAGTGGTAGTCTGTAACTCCATTGGTACTTATTATAATATCTTTTATATTTTCAACTATTTCATTATCCAATGCAACATCTAAAAGCATCAAAACACCTTCTTTGATGATTTCATAAGATGAATAAATGATATATAAAGCTATAGCTCCACCGAAGATAGAGTCTATCACTTGGATACCTGTAAAGTGGATCAGTACAAGGGCAAGTAAAATTGCACCGTTGCTATAAATATCAGTTTTATAATGGAGTGCATCTGAACGGATTACTAGATTGTTTGTTTTTTTTGCTACATAGTTTAAAAAGAGTACCAAGCCTACTGTCAAAACTATAGATATGCTCATTACAACGATAGAAGTATCAAGCATAGTGGTAACTTCATGATGAAGTGCTTTTTTGATAGCTTCATAAAGTATAAAAAGACCAGACATTGTTATAACAGTACCTTCTATAACAGCAGCAAGTGCCTCTATCTTTCCTCTTCCGTAGTTAAACTCATCATCTGCGGGTTTTTCAGACTTTGTGATAGCAAAAAGATTGAAAGCTGAAACTATTAGATCAAGTACAGAGTCAATAGCACTAGCAAGAACTGAAACAGAGCCGCTAAGTATGCCTATGGCTAATTTTATGATGATAAGTACAGTAGCAACACTACTTGAAACAATGGTAGCTTTTTTTTCTAAAGTCAAGTTTTATCCTTTAAGCAAATCTTTGCATCGTTGAACAATGCACACTTCCATG
>JALVWI010000275.1 GCA_027038335.1 Campylobacterales bacterium
ACTACAATTGTATATATCATTAATACCTAACAAATCTAAATGCTCATTTTTTTCAATATATTGATCACCATATAACTCTGCTAAATCAATCTGTTTACTAAACTTCACTTTGTATCCCTCACATAACTATTTATTAACACACATTATATATAAATTAGCCTGAAAAAACAATATTAATACAATATTTATTTGTGTGTTAATATTTAAAAATATTTCAAATTGAAATATTTTTAGCAATTTTACCTAAATTTTCCTATAATTCTTAAAGATTTAGTGTTTGTTATTTGGTATATATCGTATTAACAGACACTTTTGTGTGTTAATTGGAAAAATCCGGTAATAACACACAAAATGTTGCTTAAAGAGGAGGATAGATTATGAACTCAAAAAAGAAAAAATTGTTGGATATAGTTAGAGAGAAAGTTCGATTGAAACATTATAGTTATTCTACCGAGCGTACTTATGTGTACTGGATAAAACAGTATATATTATTTCACAATAAAAAACATCCTATAGAACTTAAAAAAGAGCATATAGAACAGTTTTTAACAAAGCTTGCTGTCAAAGATAAAATTTCTCCTACCACTCAGAATCAGGCATTTAGTGCTTTACTTTTTTTGTATCGTGAAGTTTTGGGGATTGATATGAGTGATTGGAATATTCAGGCTTTAAGAGCACAAGAGAGAAAGCGTATACCTGTTGTTTTGACGAAAGAGGAGATAAAGAAAATCTTGCTATATATCCCAAATGAGTATAGTTTGATAACACATTTGATGTATGGGTGTGGACTTAGAATGAATGAGGCATTAAATATTCGCATAAAGGACTTAGACTTTGGATTTGATAAAGTTTACATTTGGGATAGCAAATCATTGAAAGATAGAACTGTTCCACTCCCGAAAACTTTAAAAGCAAAACTTTTAGAACAGGTTGAAAAAGTTAGACAAGTACACAAAGAAGATATGAAAAATGGATACGGGAGTGTTTATATCCCCTATGCTTTAAGCAAAAAATATCCAAATGCAAAATTTGAAACAAAATGGCAATATCTTTTTCCTATGAAAAGTCTCTCAAAAGACCCTCGAACTAAAGAGGTTAGAAGACATCATCTTCATCCTCAAACAGTCGGTAGAAATATTAAAGTTGCAGCACAAAAAGCAAAATTGACAAAAAGAGTAACTTCACATATATTTAGACACTCTTATGCTACTCATCTTTTGCAAAGTGGTGTAGATATACGAACTATACAAGAACTTTTAGGTCATAAATCTGTTGAAACTACTATGATATATACTCATATTGTAGCCGAAATGAATAAGTCAAAGGTTTTTAGTCCTTTGGATATGTAGTGCCTTTGAGGCGAGAATCTGTAAAATATCTTAAAAATTTCTAAAATTAACTTTCACAAGATCAGTAATGATCTTGTTTTTATCAAGTACTCTTTTTTGCTCTTGTAAATCTCCTAGGATTTTATCTTGGTGGATATAGTTTTGGATGAAATATTTGCCTTTAAAGTTAAGGGAGTGTAACTCTTTTATGATGCTATTTATATCATTTACATCCAATATATCGGTATGAACAGTTGTTCTTACCTCAAAATCTTGCTCTTTTTGAAT
>JALVWI010000276.1 GCA_027038335.1 Campylobacterales bacterium
CTTCTATCACTTTTAATGCATCTATATTCCAAGGATTTAAAACCAAAGGCTTTTCACAAATCGCATCACATCCACTTCGCAAAGCCCATCTTATGTGAGAGTCATGTAGATAATTTGGTGTAGCTATGGATATAAAATCTATCTTTTTATCTTCTCTTCTTAACCTATCCACATGTCTATCAAATCTTTCAAACTCTGTAAAAAAACTAGCTTCAGGAAAGTTTGAATCCATTATACCTATACCGTCATAAGGATCAAGTGCGGCTACTAAGTCATTGCCTGTATCTTTTATAGCTTTCATGTGTCTTGGAGCTATGTAGCCTGCCGCTCCTGTTAGTGCAAATCTTTTCATTATAATCTCCTATCAATTAAATTTTTATCAAAAAATGCTTTGATGTCGTAAATAACTTGGTTATTTGTTGTTGGTGTATTTGTTGATTTGTATCTTTTAATCTCTTCTTCAAATTTTTTAAATTTATTATGAGCTACCGCCAATATAATTCCATCATAATTTTTCATTTTTAATTTTTCATTTTTTATTAACTCAAGGTTATATTCTTTTTTTACTTCCTCACTATCAGCCCAAGGGTCATACACATCTACATTTATTCCAAACTCTTTTAGCTCTTTTATTACATCAATTACTCTACTGTTTCTGATATCCGGACAATTTTCTTTGAATGTAATTCCCAATACTAAAACTTTGCTATCTTTAATTCTATGACCTTTTTGAATCATAAGTTTTACCAATTTATTTGCTACAAATAATCCCATATTATCATTTGTTCTACGACCTGCTAAAATGATCTCCGGATGATAGCCTATCTCTTTTGCTTTGTGTGCTAAATAATATGGATCTACCCCGATACAATGTCCTCCTACCAATCCCGGTCTAAAAGGTAAGAAGTTCCATTTTGTTCCGGCTGCTTCAAGTACATCATTTGTATCTATTCCCAATTTATCAAATATTAAAGATAACTCATTTATAAATGCTATATTTATATCTCTTTGAGAGTTTTCTATAACCTTTGCTGCTTCTGCAACTTTTATACTACTTGCTTTAAATGTTCCTGCTTCTATTATACTTTTATAAAGTTCATCTACTTTATTTGCTATTTTGGAAGTTGAGCCTGATGTTACTTTTTTTATTTTTGTTACAGTATGCTTTTTGTCTCCCGGATTTATTCTCTCAGGAGAATATCCGGCAAAAAAGTCTTCATTAAATTTAAGTCCACTTACTTTTTCAAGTTCTGGAATACATACTTCTTCTGTTGCCCCCGGATATACTGTGCTTTCATAGATCACTATATCATCTTTTTTAAGTACTTTTCCTAAGCTTTGACTAGCTTTTACCAAAGGTGTTAAATCTGGATTGTTGTGTTTGTCTATCGGAGTTGGAACTGTTACTATGTAAATATTACAATCTTTTATATTTTCTAGCTTATTTGTAAATTCCATACCATTGGAAAGTGCTTCCCTTACTTGTGTTTCGCTAAGTTCTAGTGTTCTATCATAGCCACTCATAAGCTCATCTATTCTCCACTGTGCGATGTCAAAACCTATGACTTTATATTTGTTACTAAATGCATGAGCTAAAGGAAGCCC
>JALVWI010000277.1 GCA_027038335.1 Campylobacterales bacterium
ATCAAAAACCATAACTTTTATAGACCTCCATCATATATACTCTCTTTGGAAATTTAAAGAGGATAAAATAGTCAGAGATGTAATTTATAAAAAATTAAATATTTTAAAAAAAGGAGCGATAAAACATAACAATCGTGAATTACTTAAAGTTATTTCGATGATTGAACTCAGGAACGATTTGATGTAATTTAAGCAATTTATCTTTGGTTGTAAGTAATTCTTCAATATCTTTTTCTAATTTTTTTATATCATATTTTGTTGATTTTGCAATGGTTATAGAGTCATATTTTGTATTGCAATCCGTATCATTGATAAGTAACTCTTCGTACAATTTTTCTCCTGCTCTTAAGCCGGTAAATTTTATCTCAACATCAGGCTTTCCGCTAAGTTCACACATCTTTTTTGCAAGATCAACTATCTTGACAGGCTCTCCCATATCAAGGATAAATATCTCCCCGCCTTTGCCAAGAGAGGCTGCTTGAAGGACAAGCAAACAAGCTTCCGGTATAAGCATAAAGTATCTTGTAATATCCGGATGAGTTACGGTAATTGGACCTCCTTTTTCAATTTGCTTTTTAAATTTTGGTATAACACTACCGCTACTTCCTAAAACATTTCCAAATCTAACCGAAACTACTTCAGTTTTATCTGAGTTTACATTTTGTGCATAAAGTTCACATACTCTTTTTGTCGCACCCATTACATTTGTAGGTCTTACTGCTTTATCAGTTGAGATAAGAACAAACTTTTTTACTTTATATTTTATAGAGAGATCTATACAATTTTTTGTACCTAGAATATTATTTTTAATAGCTGCTTCAATATTTTCTTCTACCAAAGGTACATGTTTATAAGCTGCTGCATGTAAAACTATATCTATATTATTTTCATAGAAAACTTTTTCAAGTTGCTCTTTATCTACTATATTTTGCAATATCGGGATAATATTTTGGTTTTCAAACTCTTGCTCTATTTTATAAAGATTGTATTCACTATGATCCAATAGTAAAAGTTTTTTAGCTTCAAATTTTTTACATTGTCTAACAAGTTCACTACCTATGCTACCTCCTGCTCCCGTTATCAATATAACTTTATCTTTTATAAATTTTTTTATCATTGTTTTATCCAAATCTTTTGGATGACGAGCAAGGAGATCTTCAACAGAGATACTTTTCAATGTCGGAGTAGAGCTATCTTGGATAATTTGTGTTTTTTTGATATTTTTTATCCCGATATTATGACATTTTTTAATTAGGCTATCTAGCTGTTTAGAAGGTAATTCTTCTGCCAATAATAGAGTATCTATATCATAATCTTTTGCAAGTTTTTCCAGCTCCTTTTTGTAATAAACAGGAATATTTGTAAAATAGTTACCGCTATGCTTATCATCTAATATAGCTTGGATGTGATAGTGTATCTCACCGCTTATAACACTTTTTATCAAGGTAGCGGCTTTATCATTTGCCCCATAAATTAGTGCTTTTTTGTCATATTTTATACTTTTTTCCGTAAAAAATCTTTTTAATCCTCTAAAAAAACCTATCAAAACTAAAGATAAAAATAGATCTATTATGATGGTGCTTCTTGGAAACG
>JALVWI010000278.1 GCA_027038335.1 Campylobacterales bacterium
TAAAAAATGGAAGAAAAATATATCCAAATGAGTTATTGTTGCGAAATGAACTTAAAAAACCTTCTATATTATTATGCCAACAGATTAGAACTATTTCAAAAAACAGATTGATAAAAAAATTAACTTCCATTAGTGATAGCATAATGCAAAGGAAGATAATAGATACACTATGTTTAAGATTTGAAAGTATTGATTGATGCTTAATATGAAAAAAATCCTCAAAGAAAAATTCGGCTTCAATGAGTTTAAACCTATCCAAGAAAAAGCTATCAATGAGATACTCTCCCATAGAGACCTTTTAGTGGTGCTACCTACCGGGAGCGGCAAATCTCTCATCTATCAACTTCCTACTCTTTTGATGGATGGAGTTACGGTGGTCATTTCTCCTCTTATAGCTCTTATGCAAGATCAGGTAAGTTCACTAAAACTAAACGGCATAAATGCTAAAATGATAAGCTCAAATCAAAACAATACTGAAAACAGTAATACTATAAATGAACTAATAAATGGAAAAATAAAACTTTTATATGTCGCACCTGAGAGATTTGCAAGTGAATATTTTTTACAAATTTTAAAAAGAGTAAATATCAATTTTTTTGTTATAGATGAAGCTCACTGTGTAAGTGAATGGGGGCATGAGTTTAGAAGTGATTATAGAAAATTAAAACATTTAAAAGAGTGGTTTAACGGGGTACCCATTAGTGCATTTACGGCAACTGCAACCAAAGAGGTACAAGAAGATATACTAAAAACTTTGCAGATACCATCAACTCAACTCTTAAGAGCTAAAACCGTTAGAGATAACCTCATCATAAGGGCTAAAAGGAAAGTATCAAATGCTAAAGAGCAAGTGATAGAATTTTTAAATCTTCACAAAGATGAGTGCGGGATAATTTACTGTTTTACAAGAAAAGAGACTGAAAAACTTGCACACTTTTTAAATGAAAAAGGGTTTGATGCAAAAGCTTATCATGCCGGACTAGACTCAAAAAAAAGAGATGAAATATTTAAAGCTTTTAAAAATGAAGAGATTAAAATCATAGTAGCAACCATAGCTTTCGGTATGGGAATAGATAAGCCAAATATCCGATTTGTTTTGCATACCTCTATGCCGAAAACTTTGGAAAACTACTTCCAAGAGATAGGAAGAGCGGGTAGAGACGGGCTTATAAGTGATACTTTGCTTTTGTATTCCAAAGCTGACGAGATAAGCAAAAGAGCTTTTATAGATGAGTTGCCCGACTCACCCTATAAACAAAATATGTATCAAAAGATGGATAAAATGTACCGCTATGCCATAAGCTCCAAATGTAGACACCAAATGATAGCTGAGTATTTTGGAGATGAAGTAGATGAGTGTGAAACTCTTTGCGATAATTGTCAGGAAAAAGATACTAAGCTTAAAGATGTAACGATAGAGGCTCAAAAATTTTTATCAGCGGTTTTAAGAACCGGTGAAAGGTTTGGCTCAAACTATATCATAGATGTCTTAAGAGGCTCAAAAGCAAAAAGGATTGTGGATTTTTCGCATGATAAGCTTTCAGTTTACGGTATAGGGAAAGAGCTTTCAAAAGAGCAGTGGAGTATCAT
>JALVWI010000279.1 GCA_027038335.1 Campylobacterales bacterium
CGGACTTTGACAATACTCAGATATTTTTGCTTGGAAAAGTCAATGTCAATAATAACTTATATCAAACTCAAAAACTTGTAACAAAAGTAGAAAAGATACTTTTAAAAAAGCTTCCAAAAGGTGATGTGGCGTCCATTACTTCTATAAGCGGCTTAAAACTTGACAATAAATTTAGACCGGACATTGCAGAAAATAACTTTCAAATATTTATAAATCTTCATGAAAGAAAACCGGAAAACTTTTTTGATAAATATATCAACCCTTATCTTTCACCCGAATATGATGCATCTGATATGAAAAGAAGCCACTCTGCTCAACAAATTGCTAAAATGATAAAAAAAATTACCGCTAAAATAGCCAAAAGTAAAGAGTATGAAGAGTTTTCAGTAGAAGTTCCGGGTGCGGGTATAGTAAAAAGTGATATAGAGCTTGCATTTTCAGGTAAAACTGAGGATATAAAAAAGGCTCTTAAGATAGTTGAAGATAAGATGAAAACAATAGATGGAGTTTTCAATGTCAGCGATGATATGCTAAGCGGAGAAAAAGAGCTGAAACTTAGAGTAAACAAGTATGGTCAAAGTTTGGGGTTTAATGAGATAGGATTATCAAGAGTTTTAAAAGATTATTTTCAAAAGGCTGAGATAGGAAAAATGTTCAAAGGTGATGAACTTATAAAGGTAAAGTCTGAACTTTTAGATAAGGATAGTTTTGAAAAGTTTAAAAATTTCTATGTAGATATACCGGGTTCATTTAAAAAAGTAAGACTTAAAGATGTGGCTGATTTTATCATAAGACCAAGTTATACGGAGATATTTAAAGATAACGGCAAAAGGATAAGGACTGTTTTTGGCTCACTAAATAAGAAAAAACTAACTTCAGCGGAATTTTTAAAGAAGATGAAAAGTACCTTTGAAAAAGTTAGAAAACTTGGAGTGCATATAGATATAAAAGGGGAGCAAAAATCAAACAAACAAATCCAAAAAGAGATGGCTGAAGCTGGAGTTATAGCGATATTTTTGATATTTATCGCACTAGTTTGGATGTTTGACTCAGCGGTTTTATCTTTGATAGTTCTAAGCACTATCCCGCTATCGGTCTTAGGCGTACTAGTGGGCAACCTTATAATGGGACTAAATCTAACAATGCCGGGACTTTTGGGGCTTGTGGGTCTTAGCGGAGTTGTGGTAAATGACGGTATTATCATGATAGACTTTATCAAAAAAACAAGAGTCTTAAAAGAGGCTGTAGTTTTAGCGTCTTTAAGACTTAGACCCATCTTTTTAACCTCTATCACTACAGTTTTAGGTCTTATGACACTGATGTTTTTCCCATCAGGTCAATCCGTCATACTCCAACCAATGGCTATAGCCTTAGGCTTTGGAGTAGCATGGGCAACGGTACTAAATCTTTTTTATGTACCGGTTTTATATGCGGTAATTTATAGGGTGAAAGAAAAATAGGATTTAGGTTGTAGGTTTTAGGATTTAGGAAATATCCTTTTATCACAAAAAGATCATATAATTTCCATAAATATTAGGAAAAAGAACATTTTTATAGTCTATTTTCTTAAGT
>JALVWI010000280.1 GCA_027038335.1 Campylobacterales bacterium
TTAGTTACCGCCATTGCCAAACCAAAAAGACTTGATAAATATCTACCAAAAGATGGCAGTGTGATAGCAAAAGAGTATTATAAAGACCATCATTTTTTTTCAAAAAAGGAGTTGAAAGATATAATGCAAAGATATCAAGCTTCCTCACTTCTTGTAACAACAAAAGATAAAGTAAAGATAGAAGACTTTGGCTTAAAACTTTCTATTATAGAATTGGAAGTAAAAATAGATAAAAAGATTATCCAAAAAATAAATGATTTTATAGATAATTTTGCTAATGTTAGATAAAATATCTCTATCCACCTAAAGGCTAAAATATGAAAACAAAGATAGAAAAAGCACAAATTCTTTTAGATGCATTACCATACATAAGAGAGCATGCAGGAAAAACATTTATTATCAAATACGGAGGTTCAGCCCAAATAAATGAAATACTAAAAGATAAGTTTGCTCAAGATATTGCACTTTTTCATTTGGTAGGTATCAAACTCATCATAGTTCATGGCGGTGGGAAAAAGATAACTACCTTGTTAAATAGACTGGAAATAGAGAGTGAATTTAAAGATGGACTTAGAGTAACAAATAAAGATAGTATGGAAGTTGTCGAAATGGTATTGAGCGGCAATATAAATAAAGAGATAGCTTCACTACTAAATCACCATGGAGCAAAAGCTATAGGTATCACCGGCAAAGATGCAGGTTTTTTTCAAGCAAAACCTCTAAATGATGGCAAATACGGACTTGTAGGAGAAATAACAAAAATAGATACCACAGTAACTAGCAAACTGATGGATGATGGATTTGTACCGGTTGTCGCACCTATTGCCGGAAGTTCCAACGGAGTAGGACTAAATATAAATGCAGACTTAGTTGCTAGTAAATTAGCCGCTAGTTTAAAAGCAGAAAAAGTTATATTTTTGACTGACACTTTAGGTGTTTTAGATAGAGATAAAAAACTTATATCAACTCTAAACAAAAATGAGATAACAGAGTTGATTGAAAACGGTATCATAAGTGGCGGAATGCTACCAAAGGTCAATGCTTCTTTAGAAGCTGTGGAAGCAGGTTGCAAAAAAGCACATATCATTGACGGTAGGATTGAACACTCCCTTTTGCTTGAAGTATTTACAAGTGAAGGCATAGGCACCGTAATAAAAAATTAATCAATACAAATTAAAAGGAAATAATAAATGAATTTTATTGAAACTAGAGGAAATGACGGTAAAAAAGCTAAAAAAGTTACATTTTCCGAGGCTATCAAAAATCCAAGTGCAAGTTATGGCGGACTTTATGTGCCGGAACATTTGCCAAAGATAGACAGTGATTTTTTAAAGAGCTGTATCTCTCTTTCATATAAAGAGTTTAGTAAAAAGATAATAAATCTTTTTGATATAGACATAGAAGATGATGTATTAAACAGTGCTTTAAATCTATATAGTAAATGGGATGATAAAGAAAATGTAGTACCACTTTCAAAGATAGAAGATATACTTTTTATCAGTGAACTTTACCATGGACCAACAAGAGCTTTTAAAGATATGGCTCTCCAACCATTTGGATATATACTTTCA
>JALVWI010000281.1 GCA_027038335.1 Campylobacterales bacterium
TGGCAATCTCTTTGTAAATTTTCATCAAAGCCTTGATCTCACTCTTTCTACTACCGGGTAAAAAGGATATGATACCATTTGTCGTAACACCATCTTTGAACTTTTCAATCTCATCTAAAAGAGGATGTCCCACAAACATAGACTTGTTATAAAATTTTCCCTCAAATGGCAAAATAGAGCACAAATTATCACAATATTTTTCAACTTTTTTAACCCTCTTGGCTTTCCAAGCCCAAACTTGCGGAAGAATATAGTAAGTGATATCAATATTGGAATTTTTCTCTTTTATAGCCTTTGCCAAAGGAAGATTGAACGCAGGAGAATCTATAAGCAAAACTTTATCATATTTAAAACTTAGCTCAACCATTTGTTTTATGGCTCTCCTTGCAAGCTTTATCTTTGAAAGCACATCTACAAAACCCATTACAGAAAAGTCTGAAGAGGGATAGAGCGGTTTACCGAATTTAGGATCGTATATACCTCCAAGCTCAAACTCTTTTAACTCTTTTAAGATAGGTTCAAGATGCAAATTTGCCGAAGGTTCTAGTGAAGAAACTAAAATTTTGTTCAATTCATACTCCTGTATCAGTATAAGCAAAGGAGTAAAAGATTTAAAAACTCAGAACAAAAATCCTAAATCCTAAATCCTAAATCCTCAACCCTAATTTTATCCCTATTTTGCTATAATTACAATAAAGGGCATCCCTAAAAATAGATAGGATATAAATTGAAAAAAGAGATACTTATCACAAATGATGATGGATTTGAAAGCGAAGGTCTTATAAAATTGGTACAAGCCATAAAGAAACTAAAAAATGTAAATGTAACGGTAGTGGCTCCTACTACTGAAAAATCAGCCTGCGGACACTCTTTGACTTTAACTAGACCATTAAGATTTATTGAGCTTGACGATAACTTTTTTAAGCTTGATGACGGCACTCCGAGTGATTGTGTTTATCTTGCTGTTCATGCACTTTATGAAAAAAAACCGGATCTTATTATAAGTGGGATAAATAGAGGCTCTAATATGGGAGAAGATATAACATATAGCGGAACTGCAAGTGCTGCTATGGAAGGGGTTTTGCAGGATATTCCATCTTTTGCTATCTCTCAAGTTTGTAAAAATCATTATAAAAGTTTACAAATACACGGATATGAATTAGCTTGTGAAGTTGCATGTGATATAGCATCAAAAATGCTTGATAAAGAGATAGTTTTGCCGAAAAGAAAATTTTTAAATATCAATATTCCTCCTATCAAAAAAGAAAACTTAAAAGGATATAAAATCACTGAAGCAGGATATAGACTATACGGAAATGATGCACATTTACATAGAAATCCAAGAGGTGAAGAGTATTATTGGATAGGAATACATCCTCTTCAATGGAGAAGCAGAAGCCCCGATATAATGTGTGATCTAGATGCCATCGAAGAAAATTATGTTTCTATAACTCCGATCGAACTTAATTTGACATCTTATGATGAAATAGAAAACTTAAAAGAACTTGAAATATGAGATTTCAAAAATGTAGAGAACTTTTTGGGAAAGATTTTGAAAAAATAGTAAAAGCAAAAATTATACTTTTTGGAGTGGGAGGAGTAGGTGGTCATTGTCTTGATGCTTTATATCGCACAGGGATAAAAGATATAACCATAGTTGATTTTGACAAATATGATATAACCAATCAAAATAGGCAAATTGCCTCAGAAAATTTAAACAAAACAAAAACAAAAGTATTATCAAAACTTTATCCTAAAATCACATCTATAACACAAAAGGCTACAAAAGAATGGATTGAAGATTTTGATTTTAATGATTTTGACATTATCATTGATGCTATAGATGATATACCGGCAAAAGTAGCACTTGCAAATAAAACTTATAACAAATACATATCATCATGCGGTGGTGCAAATAGGATAGATCCCACAAAGATAGAGATAGCTTCTATTTGGAAAACAACAAATGATCCTTTTGCTAAAAAATTCAGATATGAACTTAAAAAATCTGGTTTCAACAGAGATTTTAAAGTAGTCTATTCAAAAGAATTGCCCGTAAAATGTGAGGGGTTAGGAAGCTTTATAGGTGTAACAGGCTCAATGGGTCTAGCTTTAGCTTCACTTGCTCTGCAAAAGCTCATTACTAGATAGCTTTATAACCTTGTTTATATCTTTTCTATATATATAGGTATATTTTCTACCCTTATAGAGCAAATCTCCATTGAAAGATATTTTACCGACTTTAAATGAAATATTATCTTTTTTAAAGAGTAGTTGACCTAAACTTTTACCGATAGGTTCATAAAATGTACTAAGAGATATAACTATAAGCATTATATAAATATATGTAAATATTTTTAGACTTTTTTTGTTTGAAATGAAATATCCAAAAACTATAGATAAAACAAAAAGTATAATATATGGTTGATTATCTACAAATAGTGGATTGTAATATACTTTTATATTGTAAATATCAATATAATTTATCTTAATACCTATAAAAAGCAGAAAATCAAGAAGTAATACAAAGATAAGTCCTAACAAAAAAGAGTTAATGACTTTTGATATCACCTCAACCTCCTTATCTTTTTTTTACCTATTTTTATAAGTGATGATGCACTACTTTGTCTAAACTTATCAGCTTCAAAAACTATTATATCAACTCTATCTTTAATATAAGCAAAATCAAATTTACACCCTGTTTTATTGGCAGAAGTTGAATACATCCATCCAAATCGTTTTAAAAATCTTCTGTGGCGGGCATCTTGAACTACTCTGATAGCTTTAGAGTTTGGATATATAAAAGTTGTTCTTTTTTTTCTTCTTGCAAGTTTTTTAAATCTATTAGGAACTCTTGTCTCTTTTTTCAATTCACAAAAGGTAGCCATACTCTTTAAAAAAGGCTGTTTTATATCTCTTTGTTTGATAGATGAAAGTCTTTTGGCATCTTTTGAAAGAAGTCCTGCGGTAGTATCGGTTTGAACGAGAAAAACTAGGTTCGTAACTCGTGATTCGTAACTCGTGATTGGTTGAAAGTCATTGATTTTTATTTTTTTACTTACCATTCTAATCACGAATCACGAATTACGAATTACTACCCAAGATACTCTTGCAACGCTTTTGGATAAAATATATCGCTCTCTTGCAACTCTTTTATAGCCTCTATAGCTACATTAGCTGCCGCTATAGTAGTAAAATATGGAATATTTAATTTTATAACTTCTCTTCTTATATCCTTAGCATCGCTTTTGCTAGACTTGTTATCACTTGTATTTATCATAAGAGCTATTTCACCGTTTTTCATCTTATCTTGTATATTTGGTCTGCCTTCACTTATCTTGTAAACAAATTTAGCTTCAACTCCGGCATTTTCAAGAGCTTTATGAGTTCCACCTGTCGCAACGATCTCAAATCCAAGAGCCTTAAAGCCTCTACCTAGCTTAGGTGCAAACTCTTTGTCTATATCACTTAACGAGATAAAAACTGTTCCTTTAGTAGGCAAAATATTACCGCTACTAAATTGTCCTTTAGCAAATGATTTGGCAAAATTTTCACTAATTCCCATAACTTCACCTGTTGATTTCATCTCAGGTCCAAGTATCAAATCAGCTCCGGTTAATTTATTGAAAGGAAACACTGCTTCTTTTACGCTTATGTGACCTTTTATGCGAGGTTTATAAATACCATGTTCTTTATAAACGATACCGCCCTTGTCATAAAATTTTAAAGCACTTATCAAATCGCCTTCAAACATAACTTTCGTAGCAACTTTTGCCAAAGGTATGCCGGTAGCTTTACTTACAAAAGGAACAGTTCTACTTGCTCTGGGGTTCACTTCTATGATATATACTTCATTTTTATGTACGGCAAACTGGATATTTAAAAGTCCTATAACTCCTAACCCTAAAGCTATATCTTTTGTCTGTTTTTCAACTTCAAGAAGTATCTCTTGGCTAAGACTAACTGCGGGCAAAGAGCATGAACTATCCCCACTATGTATTCCTGCTTCTTCGATATGTTGCATAATCGCACCTAGATACACATTTTTTCCATCACTTATAGCATCTACATCTATCTCAATGGCACGATCTAAAAATTTATCAAGAAGTACAGGTGAATCATTACTAACACTTACTGCTTCATTCATATATGTTTTTAACTCATCTTCACAGTAAACTATCCTCATAGCCCTACCTCCAAGCACATAGCTAGGTCTAACAAGCACGGGATAGCCTATCTCTTTAGCTTTAGCTAGTGCCTCTTCTTTAGTAGTAGCTGTATCATTTTTGGGTTGCTTTAAGTTGTACTCTTTTGCAAAATTTGAAAACTTTTCTCTATCTTCAGCCATATCTATGACTTTGGCACTCGTTCCTATGATATTTGCTCCGATAGCTGTTAATTTTTTGGCAAGTTTTAAAGGGGTTTGTCCTCCAAAATGTACTATAATACCGTCAGGATTTTCTTTTTCTATAACTGCTCTTACTCTTTCAAAATCAATAGGCTCAAAATATAGTATATCACTCGTATCATAATCAGTTGAAACTGTTTCAGGGTTACAGTTGTACATAATGGTAGTAACATCCATATCTTTTAAAGCAAATGCTGCATGAACACAACAATAATCAAACTCAATACCTTGACCTATTCTATTTGGTCCACCACCCAAAATCAAAACCTTTTTCTTGCAATTATTGATCACCGGTTGTTGCTCACCGGTCGCTGATATGGGAGTAGTTGAGTAGAGATATGGGGTTAGAGCTTTAAATTCTGCCGCACATGTATCTACTTCATTATAGATATGTTGGATACCAAACTTTACTCTAGCATTTCTAACATCATTTTCAGTGATACCCATACTATCTTTTTTATTGATAAGTTTTGCTACCATGGCATCACTAAAGCCGTCACACTTAATCTTTCTTAACAATACTTCATTTTGTAAAATATCTATATCTATAACTTCTTCAAGCTCAACTATCTCTTCAATTTGATATAAAAACCATTTATCTATCTTTGTTAATTTATAAATTTCATCTACACTCATACCCTCTCTAAAAGCTTGGGCAATGTAAAGAATTCTATCTTCATTAGCTCTTCTTAACTCTTTTATAATTTTCTCTTTATTATCTACTCCTATTTTATCAAATCCATCAAATCCTGTTTCAAGAGAACATAAAGCTTTTTGGATAGATTCTTTAAAAGTAACTCCTATCGCCATAGCTTCACCTACACTCTTCATGGAAGTTCCAAGAGTTGAATCAGCCGTAGGAAATTTCTCAAATGTAAATCTTGGCATTTTAGTTACTATATAGTCGATAGTAGGCTCAAAACTTGCTGTTGTTCCTATGATATCATTTTTTATCTCATCAAGAGTATAACCTACTGCTAGATATGTTGCCACTTTTGCTATAGGATAACCTGTCGCTTTACTCGCTAATGCTGAACTTCTGCTAACTCTTGGATTCATCTCTATGACAGTCATTCTACCGTTTTCAGGATTGATAGCAAACTGCACATTACTACCGCCGGTATCCACTCCTATCTCTCTTAGTATGGCAAATGAAGCATCTCTCATAACTTGATACTCTTTATCTGTCAAAGTCAAAGCGGGTGCAACCGTTATACTATCGCCGGTGTGTACGCCCATAGGATCAAAGTTTTCTATAGAACAGACTATGATACAGTTATCATTTCTATCTCTGATAACTTCCATCTCGTACTCTTTCCATCCTAACAGCGATTCTTCTATAAGAATTTCTCCTATCGGACTCTCTTCAAGACCATTTTTTGCCAAAGATCTAAATTCATCTATATTATATGCTACTCCACTTCCACCGCCGGCAAGAGTATATGAAGCTCTTATTATAAGCGGAAATCCTATCTCATCAGCAGCTTTTAATGCTTCATCCATATCATAAGCGTATCGGCTTTTTGGTAAATCCATACCGATTTTAAGCATTGCCTCTTTAAAAGCTTGTCTATCTTCGCCTTTTCTTATAGCTTCAGGGTTTGCTCCAAGAAATTTTACCCCCTTAAGCATTCCTTTTTCATACATACTCATCGCAACATTTAAAGCGGTTTGACCGCCCATTGTAGGAAGCAAGGCATCTACTTTTTCTATTTTTATAATATTTTCTATCACTTTTTCATTTATGGGTTCTATATAAGTTCTATCGGCAAACTCAGGATCAGTCATGATAGTAGCCGGATTTGAATTGATAAGCACAACTCTGTATCCTAGCTCCTTTAAAGTTTTTGTAGCTTGAGTTCCGCTATAATCAAATTCACATGATTGTCCTATGACAATAGGACCTGAACCTATCAAAAGTATAGTTTTTATATCTTCTCTTTTTGGCATTTTATATTATCCTTGATTTGTAATTGGTGATTGGTTTCAACTCTTTACCCCTGAGTCAAAGACTCTCACGGTTTAGTTACAATATGAAAATAACCCGGCACCAAAACCTTTGCATAAGGTTTTACCGTTGCACTTACATACGACTCTTCTTTTATAACATCAGTTACTTTTCCTACTTTTATACCTTCAAAAAATATATTATCAAGCCCGCTTGTATATACTTCGTCACCAACCTTTACACTCTTCCATGCAGGTATATATCTAACTATCATATCATCATTATCTCCAAAAATAACTCCGGGAATCTTTTTATCTCCTATATAAACTGAAAATATACACTTTGTATTGCCTTGTAAAAGTCCTAATGACTTGCCTTCTTTGTTGACAACAATTCCTGCACTATACCCTTCATACAAAAGACCGTAAATTTTATCTTTTTTTGGCATCTTAAAATCTAACCATACACTATTGTAATTTGCAAGATTGACATAAGATATAGCCCTTGTTATATTAAGCTCAGGGGTATATAAAATACTTTTATCCTGCAAAAGACTTCTAAGTTTTCCGGCAAATGCCGAAGATAAGTCTGCGGATTTTTTTAACTCTTCAACCTCTTTTTCAAGCCTTTCTATACTCTTTTTTTGTTCTATATGTTTTTGTACAAGATTTCTTATATTTTGTAAAATATTTATATATTCACTTTTAATTTCATAAGTAATATTTAAAACAGGCTCTTTGATCAAATTATTATAATCATACTTTACCGCCAAAAGTATGACAATTAAGATTAAAAAAAAATATCTATTTCTAATCATTTATAATTTGTTTAAGTAAATTAATCTCCTCCAAAACCCTTCCTGTACCTTTTGCAACTGCCAAAAGTGGCTCTTCGGCAACATACACAGGAAGTCTTACAATTTCACTTAAGTATTTATCAATACCTCTTATAAGAGCTCCTCCTCCGGTTAGTACAATACC
>JALVWI010000282.1:0-5256 GCA_027038335.1 Campylobacterales bacterium
TTTACAAGCCATATTTAAAAAAGTCAAACCCCGCAAAAGGTCTAGGTTTGACTTTCCCTTTTTTCTATATAGGGCATCTCTACCTCACGCTCATCCCTTCATCAAGATATTTTATAAGCGGATAGATAAAAAAGTTTACTACCCTTCTTTTTCCGGTTTTCATTTCAGCGGTCACACTCATACCGGCACTTAGATACTCCTTTTTCCCTTTTACTATCAGATAATTTTTTTCAGGTTTTAGATAGACTTCATATACCGCTCCGAGTCTCTTATCCTCTATGGCATCGTCTCCTACTCTTATCACTTTTGCTTTTAAAAGCCCATATTTTTGAAAGTCAAAAGTATCGACTTTTATCTTAGCCTCCATACCCTTTTTTACAAATCCTATATCTTTGTTCAACACAGTTGCCTTTATAACCAAAGGAGCATTTTTAGGTACTATTTTTATCAGTTTTTCAGCTGGAGTTACAACTCCGCCCAAAGTATGCACCAAAAGCTTTGAGACATATCCCTCCACGGGTGAAGTTACAAACTGTTTAGCATTTTTAAACTTAGCATCCTCTATCTCAACTTCAAGCATCGTCGCCTCTTTTGTCTTTTTTGTAAGCTCTTCAAGAAGTGAATTTTGATATTTTTGAGTTAAAAGCAACTTTTGTTGAGATAGTTCATTTAACTTTTCTTGGAGTCCTATTATCTCATGCTTTTTCATTTTCAACTGCTCTTCATACTCGATACTCTCTTTTTTTACATCATCCATATCCTTTTTTGCGATGATATCCGCTACTTTTAAAAGCTCTTGCTCTTTTTTGTGTGTATTTGCTAAATGTTTTTGAACTCTTTGGCTATCTATATTTGCTGATTTTATTTTTTGCTCTATCTGCTTTTTTTGCTCATTTATCAAGGATAATTGTTTTTGATACTCCCTCTTTTTTGTTTCATATATAAGCTTTTGAATCTCATATATCTCTTTATCTTCTCCTTTACGAAGGATAAATTTTTTATCTTTTATTAAAGCTTTTATTCTTTTTATCTCCATTTTTAAAAGTTCAAGATTTTTCATCTTTGACTTTAGATTTGTAGCTGTTACACTAGGGTCTATCTCAAGCAAAAGTTCACCTCTTTTGACAAGCTGACCCTCTTTAGCAACTATTTTTCGTATCACTCCCGTTTGTATAGGCTGAAGAGTTTTTACCTCTCCATAAGGTATCACTTGCCCTTTTGCACTCACTACCACATCCACTTTTGCAAGATAGAGCCACAAAGTACCGAACAACATTATGGCTATAATGATCCAAAGAAGAGATCTTCCTAGAGGATTTATCGGTCTATCTTCTATCTCAGCCAAAAGAGGTTTAAATTCATGCTTATCTTTTGTATCCAATTTAAACATCACATTTCCTGTTGAGTATAAAGTTTATAGTAGTACCCTTTTTTCTCTATCAACTCTTTGTGTGAACCTTTTTCTATAATGCTTCCTTTATCAAGCACAAGTATCACATCACAATCTTTTACGGTACTAAGCCTATGAGCTACTATAAATGTAGTTCGACCGCTTTTTATAAGCTTTAGGTTGTTTTGTATGATTTTTTCAGATTCATAATCAAGAGCACTAGTAGCCTCGTCAAATATAAGTATCTTAGGGTTGCTTATGAGTGCTCTTGCTATAGCAATTCTCTGTTTTTGTCCGCCTGAGAGTGCGGTACCTCTCTCCCCTACTTGTGTATCATACCCCTTTGGAAGTTGAGATATAAACTCATCAGCCCCCGCTATCCTTGCTGCTTCTATGATAAGCTCCATAGGTGCATCAGGCTTTGAAAGTGCTATATTTTCTTTTATGCTACCACTAAAGAGATAATTTTCCTGTAAAACTACCCCTATATTATTTCTAAGCCATTTTGGATTTAGATGCCTTATATCCACTCCATCTATGTAGATATTGCCGCTATTTGGAACATAAAGCCTTTGAATTAGCTTTGTAATAGTACTTTTTCCACTCCCACTTCTTCCTACTATCCCTATGCTTTGTCCAGCTTTAAACTTTGCACTTATACCGTTTAGTACCCTTTGAGCATCAACTGAATATGAAAAAACTATATTCTCAAATATTATATCACCCTTTATGCCAGGAAGTGTGATAGCTTTATCATTCTTTTGTTCAGCCGGTGTATTTAAGATATCCCCTATCCTATCTACCGATAAAAGAGCTTGTTGAAACTCATTCCATAGATTGACAAGTCTTAAAACAGGACCGCTAAATTGGTTTGCAAACATTTGAAAAGCTATAAGTTGTCCTACACTGAGTTTTCCTTTTATCACTAGTAAAACCCCCATATAAAGTAGAGATATAGTCATCAATTTTTGTAGCATTCCTGAAATCCCGCCGAGTATATTTGATAAATTACTCAAATTAAACCCTGCACTAACATACCTAGCAAGATGATCTTCCCACCTTTTTTGCATAGAGCCTTCTATCGCTAAAGATTTGACTGTTTGGATACCTGTAACCGACTCCACTAGATATGAGTTTGATTGTGCTCCCATTTGAAACTTCTCTTCAAGCTTCTCTCTTAGTTTTGGAGTAACAAAAAAGTAAATGAGAGCTATCACCGCTACAAATGTCACTACCAAAAGAGTCAATTTTACACTATACAAAAGCATAACCGCCACAAACACTCCCGAAAAAAGTACATCTAGTATCACACTGACAGATTTATTGGCTATAAACTCTCTTATCCTATCAAGCTCTCTTATCCTTGCTATGATATTTCCCACTTTTCTCTTTTCAAAATAGACTATCGGAAGAGCCAAAAGATGATAAAAAAGCTTCGCTCCAAGCTTTGCATCTATCTTGGAAGTGGTATGGATAAATATATAATTCCTCACGAGTTTCAACAAAAAGTCAAATATCGCTACCGCCACAAAAGCTATCGCCAACACATCAAGAGTACTCAAAGATCTATGTACTAAAACTTTATCAAGTATCACTTGGGTAAACAAAGGAGTAATCAGTCCAAAAAGTTGCATAATAAATGATGCCAAAAGCACTTCACCTATTATCTTTTTATAGTTTAGCATTTGTGCATAAAACCAACCGAAACCGAACTTTGCTCTTTGAGAGAGAAGTTTATGCTTTAAGACTATAACTCTTCCCTCACACACTTTTTCATACTCATCAAAGCTTATGACAAAAGGCTCCTTTTTAGTTGTATCAAACACAAGAAGTTCCCTATTTTTTTCATTATATTGAATGATACTAAGATAATCCCCCTCTTTTTTTAGAGCAATTATAGGCAAAGGGTAGTTTTTCACAAGCTTTTCAATGGGCAGTTTTTTGATACTACTTCTAAAACCCTCTTTTTTTGCTATCCTTGCCAACTCCTCTATCGAAGGCTCTTCTTCACTTAGGGCATACTCTTTTGCAACATTTCTTACATCTATGCTTATATCATTTAATTTTCCCGCTATCTCCAAAGCGGTCAATGCTGAACGCACTTCTTATCTCCTTGTATAGTTATATCTATTACCCTTTTTTCAAAAGCTATCTCAATTTTTTGAAGTTTTAGATTTAGATTTTGTCTATAGAGTTCATACTCCGCTTTTAAACTTGTTAAAAGATCTATCCTTTTTATCTCTCTCAATCTTTTTAGCATAGAGAGTTTTTCTCTATTTTTTGCGATAAGCTCTTTTTCTTTACTTTTTAGCTTGTGTAATTCATTGATCTTTACTCTTGTGGAGTTTACTTTTTGCAAAAAGAGGTGTTTTTTTTCATTATACTCTTGTTTTAATTTTTCAAGCTCTAAAAAAAGTCTCTCTTTTACTGAAGAGCTTTTAAATCCGTCAAATATGTTAAATCTCACACTCATACCCACATTCCAACTATTTTTTCGCATATGAAAAAGCGGATGAGAAAAGCTATCACTATCTGAAGCATACACATAGTAGTTGCTATACAATTCAAAAGAGGGATATCTCTCTTTTGTTTTTAGGGCTATTTGCTCTCTTTTTTGTTTGATTTTATAAGCGAGTATTTTTGCTTCACTGCTATCTTCATATCTTATCTTATTTAAAGTAGTAACATTCGTATTGATAAAAGCAAGTCGTATCTGTTTGTCAAACTTCATATAGCTTAAAGTAGATAGAGAGTTTATAGCATCTTTATATCTCATCTTTGCATCCGCTATCTCTTTTTGTAGAGCAAGTATGGCTATCGCTTCATCCGCCAAATTAGTTTTTGAATATCTTCTTGCATCATAAAGCCTCTTTATTGCCTCATACAGTTTTTCTCTGATAAGCAACATTCTGTTTTTATACTCTATTTTTACCTGCTCTTTTAGAGCATCCGTGTATGCTTTGGTGATTTGAAGGTATAGATTTTTCTTTTGTTCGCACCACTCTTTTTCTTTTATCTCTTTGGATATCTTTGCTATATTTACCTGCTTATCTTTTGCTCCAAAATTATAAAGCTCATAATCCATCGCTAAAATGATACTATCTTGATACCTAGTAGAGCTAGGTATCGAAACTCCGTTTATGCTTTTTGAACTAAATATGGAACCCTCCAAAGACTTTGAATACTCCGTATCATACGATATATCAAATTTGGGATAATAGCTTGATTTTGCTATTTGTATATTTTTTGACTCTATTTTAACTTCCAATTTTTTTATCTTAAGAGTTAGAGTATGCTTTAGAGCATACTCTAATATCTCATCCAAACTAACACTCTTAGCAAAAAGAGTAAAATTAAACAAAAAAAATATAGCTAAAGCTCTACTCATGATGCCATGCGCTTGTTACTATACTCATAAGCTCACCATTGTTTCTTATGTCATTATCATCTATATGCGTCATACCGTGTTCATCTCCGTATGCGTTTATCTGCTGTATGATATAGTCTATATCACTGTTTGTAAGGTATGAGCCGTCATTTAGTTCTACTTTTTCTATCTTTTGCTCCATGCCGTCCATATACCAGTCTTGTATTGTGATTTGGTCGGTTGAATTGTTAAAAAGAAGTTCAAGATTGTCTCCGTTTCTTGTTACTATTAAATCATCCGAACTTATGCCTGCTCCAAATTTAATAGTATCTAAATCTGTTGCGTTCATACTCATATCGCTTATAGTATCGTGTCCGTCTCCTGCATTAAAGATATATGTATCACTTCCGCTATCGCTATAAAGTTTATCATCCCCGATTCCGCCTATTATGGTGTCATTTCCTTCTCCTGCGTAAATGGTGTCGTTGCCGTCTTTGCC
>JALVWI010000282.1:5356-7336 GCA_027038335.1 Campylobacterales bacterium
GTCCGTCTCCTGCATTAAAGATATATGTATCACTTCCGCTATCGCTATAAAGTTTATCATCCCCGATTCCGCCTATTATGGTGTCATTTCCTTCTCCTGCGTAAATGGTGTCGTTGCCGTCTTTGCCGTACATGATGTCGTTTGTATCGTATCCTTGAAGATTGTCGTTTCCGTCTGTTCCTAGTATTGCGACTTTTGATTCAATATCACTGTCGGTAAATATTGTTCCGTCATTAAACTCAAACTTTTCTATCTTTTGCTCCATGCCGTCCATATACCAGTCTTGTATTGTGATTTGGTCGGTTGAATTGTTAAAAAGAAGTTCAAGATTGTCTCCGTTTCTTGTTACTATTAAATCATCCGAACTTATGCCTGCTCCAAATTTAATAGTATCTAAATCTGTTGCGTTCATACTCATATCGCTTATAGTATCGTGTCCGTCTCCTGCATTAAAGATATATGTATCACTTCCGCTATCGCTATAAAGTTTATCATCCCCGATTCCGCCTATTATGGTGTCATTTCCTTCTCCTGCGTAAATGGTGTCGTTGCCGTCTTTGCCTGATATAAAGTCATCACCCATCATTCCGGCACTTATGGTGTCGTTGCCGATACTTCCGCTTATTAGGCTGTTGCCTTCCAAAGTTATATTATTTGAGTTTGTTTGGTTTATGAGTATCGATTGGTATTTGCCATCTATTACATTTTCTAAAATCTCTCTATTTTCATCATTTATTATTTGAGTTTCAAACAACTCTTTGGTCAGATTAAAATCTGAATTTAATCTATCTACTATAAATGCAAAAGTTATTATATCCGCAGGAGTGTTGTTTGAATTTAAAAAATTAACCATAGAGTTGTTTAAAAGAGTTTGATCAGTAACGATAAATCTATCTTGGTTTACCGAGTAGTAGCTTCCCTCAAAAGCATCCTTAAAGTAGGACTGTACTGCAAATAAACTAAAATTTCTATCTTTCATTTGTTTAAAATTGTCATTTATATATGCTGTATTATATCTATTTGATGTTGAAGAACCATTTGAAAAAGCTGTCTCTATAGAAGACTTGAAAAAGTTATCGCCGGCAAGTGTTTCCATTATCCATACTTTATCATCCATTGTCAAAGCATCTCTTTGGATACCGTATTGTTTATGAAGTGCATCTAAGCCTGTCCACTTCTTTAGATATGTATCAAACTTCGCATATGCATCAATGTTGTTAGATGATAACTCTTTTGCATAGTTTTTAAAATCCTCATCTAAACTATAAGCTATGTGAGCATCTTTAACATTTCCATACCCTCTAAGCCAAGGTAAAAACAAAGAGTCTGCTTCTAAGGAGTACTCACCTCTATAGTCAGTAAGAAAGTCATCGGTTTGCAAATTTACATCCGCCAACAGATAATCTTCCGAATTTTGGGTAAAGGTTGCGGTTTGCACCACACTATTTCCGTTAGAGTCTATGTTTACATCGGTGCTGTTTAGGCTTATAGATGTGATGCCTAACTCATCAAGTGTTTTTAATTCACTCTCTTGAGATATGCCGTCTTGATTTTCATCTTGCCATACTTTAAGACTATCAAAGAGTGCATCGTTTGCATTTATAACATTATCGTTATTGCTGTCTGCAACTTGTTTTAGTTCTCCAAATCCATTTGCTGTTTCACTACCGAATAACTCATTTGCATTGTCTATTTTTCCATTATTGTTTTTATCATAAACAAGCAAACCGTCCTCTTTGTCTATCCAGCCTGCAAGTTCACTCATACCGTCATTGTCTATATCAAAAAATGATGTTGAACTGTTTACATTTGATGTGTTTATCACTCCGTCATGGTTTAGGTCAAGCACTATCGGGTCATAATATCTTGGAGGTGGCGGAGCATAAGCTTGACTTGGGTTGTAGTTCCAAGGCATTCCTCCTGCTGTTATCATTTGTGCTAGGTTGTATCTGTCTTGGGTGGTGAGAGAGTTGTATTTGT
>JALVWI010000283.1 GCA_027038335.1 Campylobacterales bacterium
AGGATAGATCTTATGCCCCTTACTTTCAAAAAACTTTAAAAATTCCTCTCTGATATCCATAACTCTTTTCCTGATATTTTATTTGAGTAAAGATTTTATCAAAAAAATGATTAATTCAATATAAGTAGCATTTGATATTAGGTAATGAAGTATGAAAATATTTATACTTCATTACTTAATTATCGCTAAAGAAAATGAGATAAAGATTCCCTTTATAGACAACAAAATTTTGATTTAAAGAACTTATAGGGTATTATAGATTGATTTATATTGTCTTATTTCCAAACTCCCTCTATTTCTCTACCACAATTTGGACATTTACCACCTTTTATCTCATTGAGAGTTAC
Organism: Campylobacterales bacterium; assembly: GCA_027038335.1. Taxonomy (GTDB): domain Bacteria; phylum Campylobacterota; class Campylobacteria; order Campylobacterales; family JALSKU01; genus JALSKU01. The sequence goes on from JALVWI010000283.1 coordinate 348, forward strand.
ACTGTATCCGCTTCTATCTATCAACAATTTGTCGCATTTTGGGCAGTATGTGTCTTCCGGTAATGAGATATTTCCAAGATATACATAGTAAAGTCCGGCTTTTTTAGCTATATCATAAGCTTTTTTAAGAGTTTCCACTTTGGTGTAGTCATGGTCTTTCATCTTAAAGTCCGGATGAAAAGCACTCAAATGCCAAGGCACAAATTTTCCAAGTTCCTCAGCTATGAAAGCTGCCATCTCTTCTAAGTCTTTTTGAGAGTCATTATCTCCCTCTATAAGAAGAGTAGTAACTTCTATCCATATACCTTCACTAACCATAACTCTTAAAGTATCTTTGACAGCATCAAGACCACCTTTTAAAATTTTCTTGTAGTAGTTTTCATTCCAACTTTTTAAGTCTATATTTGCTCCATCAAGCCAATTTGACATATCTTTTATTACTTCAAGAGATTCAAAACCATTACTAACAAAGATGTTTTTTATACCTTGTTCTTTTGCTATAACTCCTATATCTTTGGCATAAGGATAAAAGATGGTAGGCTCGTTATATGTATAGGCGATGGATTTGCATTTATAATTTTTGGCAAGCTCTACTATTTGAAAAGGCGAAATAGATATACTTTTGTCTATATTCCTTGATTGTGAAATTCCCCAGTTTTGACAAAACGGACATGCAAAATTACACCCTACCGTCCCAAGACTAAGAGCTAAAGTTCCGGGTAGAAAATGAAATAACGGCTTTTTCTCTACTGGATCTACATTTAAAGCTGAGGGGTGAGAATAAACTAAGTTTGTAAGTTTACCGTTTTCATTTTTATTAACACCGCAGATTCCGATTTGTCCCTCTTTAAGCTGACAATAGTGTCTGCACAATATGCATTTTATTTTGCCGTTTTGAAGCGTTTCATAATATTTCATGATAGAACCTTTAGCTATATAAACTAAACTATCTTAAATATATCACATAATATATAAAATGAAACTTAATTATAAAAAAGTTAAATTATGATATTATTCCATCAATGTGTGCTTCACAATATATCTAATTATATAAGGCTATTGGCTATCAATTAATTTCTACTCTCAGCCTTGCTTTACATTTTTTTAGCTATAATGCAAACCTATTTATAAAATATTAAGGAAATTTTTAGTGCAAGAGATAAGAAATATAGCAGTTATTGCTCATGTTGACCATGGAAAAACAACACTTGTAGATGAAC
>JALVWI010000284.1 GCA_027038335.1 Campylobacterales bacterium
CAACCTTTGACGGCTAACTCTATCATTTTCATAACTCCCGGGTCTCTTTCATCATAATCAAACGCTACTATTTCACTATCTCTATCAACTCCTAAAGTTAGCTGAGTTAAGTCATTGCTACCTATGCTAAAACCGTCATAAATTTTGCTAAATTCATCTATCTGGATAACATTATTTGGAATTTCACACATTACATATATCTCTAAGCCGTTTTCACCCTTTCTAAGACCGTATTTCGCCATAGTTTCTACTACTCTCTTACCCTCTTGGACTCTTCTGCAAAACGGTATCATTAAGATAATGTTATCTAAGCCTATCACTTCTCTAGCTCTTTTCATAGCTTTACACTCCAATGCAAAACCGTCTTCATAAGCGGGATGAGAGTATCTTGCGGCTCCACGAAAGCCTATCATAGGATTGTCCTCTTCGGGTTCAAAAAATTTACCTCCAAGAAGTGTAGCGTACTCATTTGTTTTAAAGTCACTCATCCTAACTACACAAGGTTTTGGATAAACGGTTGCCGCGATAGTTGCTACACCTTCACTTAAAGTTTTTACAAAAAAGTCTTCCATGCTCTCATAAGCTCTGCTTAACTCTTCAAGCTCTTTTCTTGTTTTACTATCAACTTTATCAGGATGCTTTAATGCCATCGGGTGAGCTTTAATGTATTCATTGATGATAAACTCCATCCTAGCAAGTCCTATGCCGTCAACCGGTAAAGAGCTTAGTGAAAATGCCATATCGGGATTGCCTAGATTCATCATTATCTTAGTTTTTGGTCTTTTTATATTTTTGAGATTGGTTTTTTCTATTTTGTATGGTAATTTTCCTTCATAGATGTATCCTATCTCACCTTCAGCACAACTAACTGTCACAAAAGTACCGTCTTTTAAAACTTCAGTGGCATTATCGCACCCTACAACCGCAGGGATACCTAACTCCCTACTTACAATGGCTGCATGGCAAGTCCTACCGCCTCTATTGGTGATGATAGCACTTGCGGTTTTCATGATAGGCTCCCAATCAGGAGTAGTAGTATCAGCTACCAAAACTTCACCCGGTTTAAATTGATCTAAATTTTTTACATCTTTTATGACATGTACTTTACCCTCTCCTATCTTTGTACCTACTGCTCTTCCGGTCACTAAAACTTTCCCTCTTTCAAGCAAGTGATATATCTCTAAAATATCACCTTTTTTTTGAGACTGGACTGTTTCAGGTCTAGCTTGAACCATATACAAATGCCCATCAATCCCGTCTTTTGCCCACTCCATATCCATAGGCTTTCTAAAACCCGCTTTTTTAGAGTAGTGATCTTCTACTTTTATAGCATAATCAGCTAAAACCATTACATCTTCATCACTTATACAAAATCTTTTTTGCTCATCTTCTGTTGTGGGTATATTTTTGGTGTATTCGACGGCTATATTATTTACATTTAATTTATCGTTAAATACCATTTTTAGCTTTTTATCACCAAGCCTTCTTTTTAAAACCGCCCTTTTTCCCTCTTTAAAAGTAGGTTTATGAACATAAAAACTATCAGGGTCTATTGTGCCTTGTACTACATTTTCCCCAAGCCCGTAAGCAGCATTGATAAAAACAACATCTCTAAAACCTGTCTCGGTATCAAGGCTAAACATTACCCCGCTAGCTCCCTTATCACTTCTAACCATTTTCATGACAACTACACTCAAGTAAACCTTAAAGTAGTCAAAATTGTTATCATATTTATAATGTATTGAGCGGTCAGTAAAGTTTGAAGCTAAACATCTTTTATAAGCTTCAAGCAATTCTTCAGCGGTAGTGATATTGAGATATGTATCATTTTGTCCGGCAAAAGAGGCTTCAGGTGAGTCTTCTGCGGTTGCTGAAGATCTAACTGCCATAGAAAGCTCATCTCCATACTCTTTTTTTAAACTCTCATACCCCTCTAAAATCTCCTTTTTAAGATCACTAGGAAATTCACAATTTTGTATCGCCCCCCTACAAGCAGCACCTCTTTTTTGAAGTTCATCCACATCATTTGGATCCAAATCATCCAACTCTTCATGTAAAATTTTCCAAGTACCATTAAAATCCAATATATACTTATATGCTTCAGCAGTTACGGCAAAACCGTTTGGTACTCTAACGCCCTCACTAGTTAAATTTCTATACATTTCACCAAGTGATGCATTTTTCCCGCCGACTTCGGCAACATCCTCTATGCCTATCTCATTAAACCATTTTATATACTTGCTCATTTTGTATCCTTTCAGGTTTTTCTCTATTGAAATTATACTCCAAATTCTATTTACTCTTCATTTACGACCAATTTATTTACTTAGATTTTATCATAAAAATATACTAAAATGTGTTTTTTAGTTAACAAATGTTAAACTAAATTATTGATATAATACAATAAGGAAATATTATGAATAATGTTGCACTATCAAAAGAGAAGTTTTTTAATATTTTGAAACAAACTGCACTATTTAAAAATATGGACAATAAAGTTTTATACCATTTAATTGAAACATATCCTGTTCAAAAATGGAGAAAAAATGAATCTATTGATAACACTCTTGGTTTAAAATGCACTTATATATTGATAAGCGGACACTTAAAATTGATAAAAATAGACCCTAAAACCGGAAGAAGTATCACTATGTTTGTTTTAGAAAAAGGTGATTTGTATGATTTTTTTACACTACTTGACGGTAAAGAGCACATTTCTTTTCCTATTGCTTTGGAAAATGTTACAGCACTCAAAGTACCTATTGAGGATATGAGAATGCTTATAAAATCAAATTATGAATTTAATGCTTCATTTCTACCTTATCTAGGAAGTAAAATGAGACAATTAGAAGAATTTGGTGAATCATTAGTCTTTGATGATACGGCAACTAGACTTTCAAAACTTATCCTAAAGCATACATTACCTTGTAAAAATGAAAAATATCACCCTGTCAAACTTATCAATAAACTCTCTCACGAATCAATAGCAGAGATGATAGGCTCGGTTCGCTCAGTCATAACTACACAAATGAATAAATTAAAAAAAGAGAATATCATAGTAAGCAAAAGAGGTCATTTAGCAGTTAAAGAACTTGAAAAATTGATAGAAAAATGTGATATATTTTTGGAGAAAAATTAATGAAACCCTCATGTTTCAAAAACACAAATAACAATGAAAATCATGAGAGTTTCTCTTGCCGAAGGCAAAGCATAAGTTTATCCCATGAAATTTGTCAATTTTATGGGAACCCTAAAAGTGAGAGGATGTAGCGTAAGCGAAATTCCGCAACGAAGTGAGGACAATTGGAAAGGAGATTTTCAGATGAAAAGAAGTATTAGCCTCTTAGGGGCAGTATCTATCGGCATAGGCGGTATGGTTGGCGGAGGGATATTTGCTGTACTTGGAGAAGCGGTCTCTTTGGCTCACGGTGCGACTGCTGTTGCATTTTTTATAGCCGGAATTGTTGCAATACTTACAGCATACTCTTATGCTAAACTCTCTATCGTTTATCAAAGTGAAGGTGGAACGGTTACTTTTATAGATAAAGCTTTTGGAGACAATATTTTATCAGGAAGTGTAAATCTTATGCTTTGGCTTAGCTATCTTGTGACTATATCTTTATATGCTACAGCTTTTGCATACTATGGAGAAACTTTTTTTACTCATAAAAGTATATGGCTTCATCATGGACTTATCGTATTTTCTATCTTACTTCCTGCCGTTATCAATCTCGTCAGTGCTTCATTTGTCGGAAAGAGTGAAACTGTGATAGTTGTCATAAAAGTATCTCTTTTGATACTAGTTATAGTTGCCGGAGCATCTTATGTAGATAGTTCTAGGCTCTCACCAACGCATTGGGGTTCATCTTTTTCTATTGTAGCTGCCGGTATGATCATATTTGTAGCTTATGAAGGGTTTGAGCTTATAGCAAATGCCGCAGAAGATATAAAAGCTCCTTTAAAAAATTTACCTAGAGCATTTTATATCTCAGTAACAACTGTTATAATCCTTTATGTTCTTATTTCTATCATAACTGTCGGAAATGTGCCTGAAAATGAACTTTTAAAAGCAAAAGATTATGCCTTAGCGATAGCAGCAAAACCCTCTTTAGGACAAACAGGTTTTATACTTGTAGCATCAGCAGCCTTGCTTTCAACTTTTTCAGCCATCAATGCTACTTTGTACGGCAATGCAAGGCTAGGTTACATCATAGCAAAATACGGTAATCTTCCAAGAGTATTGATGGATGAAAGCAAAAGTGAAGATGTGCCTTTTATGGGAGTAGTTTATACAACACTTTTTAGTTTATTGTTAGCAAATAGTATCGATTTAACCCAGATAGCCATCATAGGAAGTGCAGGATTTTTACTGATATTTTTTATAGTCAATCTAAGTGCCTACAAACTAAAAAGTGAAATAAATGCCAATAAATACATACTGATATTTTCATCTGTTTTTACACTTTTAGCTCTTCTTACGCTACTTTTTCATACATACACTTCCAATCCAAAAGCAGTTATTATATTTTTGAGTTTTATCATCGTATCAGCATTGTTTGAATTGGTTTATGGAAGATATTTTAGAAAACAAATTTTCAATAGAAAATATGGTAAAAAATCGGTAAAGGATAGTATTAACTAACTATTCATTTACTTTTCTGTGATAAAATTACATCATACAAATCAGGTAATAACCTGAAAAAAGGAGACAAAGATGTGGGATTTTAAAATGTTTCCAAAAGAGCAGGAACTTTTGGAAAAACTTGGGAAGTATTCTTTTGTAGCAGGTTTGGTGCTAGGCATCATAGGTATATTTGCTATCATTTATCCAATGTATGCTTCACTTTTTACAGTGGCATTTATAGCATGGATTATGGTATTTTCCGGTATTTCAGTAGGATATTTTACTTTCAAATCAAATAAAGAGGATTGGCTAGGTTGGCTTAAAACTCTTGTGCTTATAGGTACAGGTCTTTTTATCTTACTTGAGCCTGTAAGCGGTATAGCAGCTGTGGGCATACTTTTTGCCATTTACTTTTTTCTTGACGGTTTTATGGGTTTTGCATTAGGCTCTTCTATGAAACCGAATAAAGGATGGTGGCTATGGTCGATAAACGGTTTTGTTTCTATTGCTTTAGGAGTTATATTTTTGGTATCTTGGCCTTCTATCGCTGAAGAGGCTTGGCTTATAGGCATATATGTAGGCATTAGTTTGCTATTTGACGGTATAACTTTGCTTTTTATGGGAAGCAATATAAAAAACTTAGGACAATAAACAAAAAATGCAAAAGAAAAAAGCTTTTGGAGTAACTAGTGCTGTAATGCTAGGCATAGGCTCTATGGTTGGTGCGGGTATATTTATCATCATCGGTCAAGCAGGAGCTATTGCCGGCAATATTGTCTGGGTATCTTTTATATTTGGAGGTATTGCAGCACTTCTTAGCGGATATTCGTTGGCAAAACTATCTCTTAGATACCCATCTCGCGGCGGCATAGTGGAATTTTTAGTTCAATGCTACGGAGAGGGTATCTTTTCAGGCTCTTTTGGAGTACTTTTTTACTTTTCGGGGCTTGTAGCCATAGCTGCCGTAGCTAAGTCATTTGGAGTTTATGCTGCAACTTTTATGCATGGTTATTCAGCTTTTTGGACAAATATATATGCTGTTGGCATAGTTGTACTCTTTGGTATCATAAACTTGATAGGTGCTTCTTTAGTTGCAAAGTCAGAAAATCTTATAGTTATCATAAAACTAACTATTTTGGTAGCTTTTAGCATTGCCGCACTTTTCAATATCAATCCTACACTTTTAAGTGTAAAAGATATGCCGCCTTTTAAGGATATGCTTTTTGCCATAGGTTTGACATTTTTTGCTTATCAAGGTTTTAGTGTCATCACAAATACTGTAGAAGATATGCAAAATCCTGAAAAAAATATGTTAAAAGCTATGGTTATAGCTATACTTTTGGTAGCCGTACTTTATGTGCTTGTAAGTCTTGGAGTACTTGGCAATCTATCTTTAAATGAAGTTATAAAGACAAAAGATTATGCTTTGGCTGAAGCAGCAAAGCCTATATTTGGAGAGTACGGCTTTAAGATCATAGCAGCAACCGCACTTTTAGCAACTGCATCAGCCATAAATGCATCACTTTATGCAACAACAGAGATAGGTTACACAATGGCAAAAGAGGGAAATCTACCAAAAGTTTATGAGTACAATATCTACAACTCCAATGAAGGTCTTGTTGTAAGTACTTTACTTATCATACCTATGATCGTATTTTTCAATCTTTCGGAGATAACAACAGTTGCAACTTTGGTAGTTTTGATAGTACAAGGCTTTACTCATATAGGACATTTGTTAAAGATCAAACAAACAGGAGCAAATATTTTTGTTATAATATCTGCTGTTGTTGCTATATTTAGCATAGTGGCATTGACACTTTTTTATACATATAAGCACTCACCGGTCATCGGTTATTATTTGGGTATTGCATTTTTTGGAGCTATTGTAGTAGAATTATTTTTAAGAACTGTATCAAAAAGAACGATAACAAAACAGACAAAAAGTCTATTTGATTAGTGGCGGCGGTTTTATAGTGATCAGCTATAAAACCTAATAAAAAACTATTTTAAAGGAGATAAGATGAAAAGAAATCATTTAGTAGCTGTTTATGACTCACATGAGGAAGCAGCAAAAGCGATAGAGGCATTGGTCAATCAAGCAAAGATCAAACAAACTGATATATCTATCGTAGGAAAAGGAGCAAACGGAGAGCCAAAAGATACCTTTGAGGTTCAAAAAGAGAACAAAGATATACTTTTTTGGGGAGAACAAGGTGCTCTATGGGGTGGTGCATTAGGATTTTTAATGGGTGCTTTTGCTAGTTTTATTCCGGGTTTTGGACCTTTACTAGCAGCGGGTCCGGTTATATCATCTCTTGCCGGAGCTCTTAGTGCGGCAGCTATCATAGGAAGTGCTGCAGCTTTGACAGGCTGGTTTGTAGATCTTGGTATCGAAGAAGCAGAGGCTCATAGATATGCAGATCTTCTAAAAGAAGGCAAGATAGTAGTTTTGGTTCACTCAAAAGATAAAGCAGAATTAGAAAAAGCAAAAGATGCTTTAAAAGAGACAAAAACAGACGATATAAAAATATATGGGCACCTCTAACAATAGATAATACCCACAACATCTTCAGCTTTTGTATAGACGAGGCACATCTTTGAAGGCTTAGCCGTAGCTAAGTTGAAAAGATGTAACGAAGTATATACGAAAGCTGA
>JALVWI010000285.1 GCA_027038335.1 Campylobacterales bacterium
TTTACATTTTTTTAGCTATAATGCAAACCTATTTATAAAATATTAAGGAAATTTTTAGTGCAAGAGATAAGAAATATAGCAGTTATTGCTCATGTTGACCATGGAAAAACAACACTTGTAGATGAACTTTTAAAGCAGTCGCATACTTTCAGAGAAAATCAAAAAGTTGATGAAAGAGTTATGGATAGTAATGACCTTGAAAAAGAAAGAGGTATCACCATACTATCAAAAAATACGGCTATTATCCATAAAAATTATAAGATAAATATCATAGATACTCCGGGACACGCTGACTTTGGCGGAGAAGTTGAGAGGGTTTTGAAGATGGTTGACGGAGTGCTTTTACTCGTGGATGCACAAGAGGGCGTAATGCCTCAGACTAAGTTTGTAGTAAAAAAAGCTCTCTCTTTAGGTCTTAAGCCCATAGTTGTTATAAACAAGATAGATAAACCGGCAGCTGAGCCTGATAGAGTAGTAGATGAGATATTTGACCTTTTTGTCGCACTTGATGCAAATGATGAACAGCTTGAATTTCCTGTAGTTTACGCGGCTGCAAGAGATGGGTATGCAAAGTACAATATGGAGGATGAAAGCAAAGATTTAGAACCTCTTTTTGAAACTATTATCAATGAAGTTCCTTCGCCCAAAGGAAGCATAGACAATCCTACACAGATACAAGTTTTTACACTTGATTATGATAATTTTGTAGGTAAAATCGGAATTGCAAGAATATTTAACGGAACAGTGAAGAAAAATCAAAATATACTTTTAGCCAAAAGTAGCGGTGAGCAGATAAACGGAAGAGTTAGTAAACTCATAGGGTTTTTAGGGTTAGATAGGATAGACATAGATGAAGCTTATAGCGGTGATATAGTCGCTATTGCCGGATTTGAAGCTCTTGATATAGGTGATAGTTTGGTAGATCCCGCCAATCCTATGCCGCTTGATCCTATGCACATAGAAGAGCCTACACTTTCAGTAATATTTAGTGTCAATGATTCGCCCTTGGCAGGAACTGAAGGCAAATATGTCACTTCAAATAAACTTCAAGAAAGACTTGAAAATGAGATGAAAACCAATATCGCTATGAGATATGAAGCTATCGGCGAAGGAAATTTTAAAGTTTCAGGAAGAGGTGAGCTTCAGATAACTATACTAGCGGAAAATCTAAGAAGAGAAGGATATGAATTTGCTCTTGGAAGACCGGAGGTTATCATCAAAGAGGAAAACGGTGTAAAAATGGAGCCTTATGAGCTTTTGGTAGTTGATGTTCCTGATGATTTTACCGGAGTTGTTATAGAAAAACTTGGAAAAAGAAGAGCGGAGATGGTTTCTATGACTCCTACAGGTGATGGGCAAACTAGGATAGAGTTTGAGATACCCGCTCGCGGTCTTATAGGATTTAGAAGCCAATTTTTAACAGATACCAAAGGTGAAGGAGTGCTAAATCACTCATTTTTAGAGTTTCGACCGATGGGTGGAAGCGTAGAGCATAGAATGAACGGGGCTTTGGTGTCTATGGAAAACGGTACGGC
>JALVWI010000286.1 GCA_027038335.1 Campylobacterales bacterium
TTTATGAACTTTCTGAATTTTTTTCTATTAGTGTCGGTGAACTTAAAGAAAAAGCTGATATATACGAAGATAATGCGGCGATTCATCATATATTTTCAGTAGCATCTTCACTTGATAGTGTAGTTATAGGTGAAACCCAGATAGTAGGGCAGATAAAAAATGCTTTTGGATTTTGCTTTGAGCAAGGGTTTTGCTCACAAAAGATAGCTAGAGTTATGCACCATGCATTTAGATGTGCCGCAGCAGTTAGAAGTAGTACAGAGATAAGTACTTCTCCAGTTTCCATATCTAGTGTGGCTGTAAATAAAGCAAAAGAGTTAGCAGGGAGTAATCTTGCCGGTTTTTCTGCCATTGTTATAGGGGCAGGAGAAATGAGTAGAATTTGTGCGGAGCATTTGATAAAAAACGGTTGCAATGTTATCATAATAAATAGAGACATTGAAAAAGCTAAAGAGTTAGCAAAAGAGCTTGGAGAAACTACCATAGCTGAAAGTTTTGACAAATTGGATAATTTTATAAATAAGTATCGTTTTTTATTTAGTGCTACAAGTGCTAATGAGCATATTATAAAAAGTGATATGGTTGAAGAGGTTGACTTTGAAAGACATTGGTTTGATATAGCAGTTCCAAGAGATATAGAGGATTGTTGTAGGGAAAAAAATATCAATCTTTTTAGTGTTGACGATCTTAAAAGTGTAGTTTCTCAAAATAAAGCTTTTAGAGAAAAACAAGCCGGAATAGCATACTCAATCATAGGAAAATTTACTATAGATTTTTATAAATGGCTTCAAACATTGCAAGTTGAGCCTATTATAAAAAGAATGAGAGAGATGGCAAGAAGAAGTGCTCAAAAAGAGCTTGATAGGGCTATAAAAAAAGGGTATCTACCAAAAGAGCATAAAGATGAAGTAGAAAAGATACTTCATCAAGCATTTAACACCTTTTTGCATAAGCCCACTTGCAACTTAAAAAAAGTGGCTGAAGATCCTGAGTTTGATACGATAGTCCAATCTTTTCAGTATCTTTTCGGTATAAATGAGGGTCAAAAGAAACAGATGAATATGTATAAATGTGAATACCATATGGAAAAGGGATTGTCTAGAGATCCCAAAAAGGAGCAGTAAGTGAGATTTTCAAAATGTTTTATACCTACAACAAAAGAGACACCAAGTGATGCCGTACTTCCAAGTCATAGGCTTTTGGTACAAGCCGGTTTTATTTCTCAGGTTGGTAGCGGAATATATAACTTTTTGCCTTTGGGAAAAATTGTTTTAGAAAAGATTAGAAAAATTGTAAAAGAGGAGCTTGATAAGGCAGGTTGCCTTGAGGTTCAGCTTGGATTTGTTACTCCTAGTGAGCTTTGGAAAGAGAGCGGTAGATTTGCTAAGTATGGAAAAGAGCTTTTAAGGATAAAAGATAGAAAAGATAATGAGTTTGTTTTAAGTCCTACCGCAGAAGAGATGATGGTGGACTTAGTTAGAAATAGAGTTAAAAGTTACAAGCAACTTCCTCTTCATCTTTATCAAATCAA
>JALVWI010000287.1 GCA_027038335.1 Campylobacterales bacterium
GCAAACAATTTACTAAACAAAGTAAATTCACTCATTGAAAATAATAACAAAAAGGTAAAATTACCATGAAGATAAAACTTTTATTTTTGATCATTGCTATATTTTTTATAGGTTGTTCTTTTAAAACAAATAACAAGTACAAATACAGAGTTGACGCATCCAACTCCTTTGATAGTTTTAAAAAATACTACCTACAAGGAAAAACAAGGCTTGCTAGTATTGCATTAAAAAGAGCTTTACAAAATGCCAAGGAGGGTTCGGATGTAAACTCTATAGCAAAGATATACTTAGGAGAGTGTGCACTCCATAACGCGATGCTTATCCGTGATAATTGCAATGAATTTGCACAAATAAAAGATATAATAAGCGATAAAAATATACAAAACTATTACCTTTTTTTGAGAAAATATTTTCAAAAAATAGATACAAAATTTTTACCCCAAAGATATAGAGATTTTGCTAAATATTTAAAGCAAAAAGAGTTTAAAAATGCTATAAAAGCCTTATATAAGATAAAAGATGCCGACTCTCAAATCATAGCGGCATCTCTTATAAAAGATAAACTTTCTAAAAAAGATATAAAAAATATCATAAAATTATCATCATCAATGGGATACAAAAAAACTACCGCTAGATGGTACACTCTTTTAGAGACAAAAAGTACTGATAATGAAAAAAGAGTTATTGACAAAAAATTGAAACTTTTTCAATAGCAATTATTACAGATATTTTTTTTAGATATTTTTTCCAACTCTTCACACAAAAAGCCGGCCTTTAGTCTAGCCTCTTTATTTATATCTTTTTTTCTTAAAAAAGCGTTGGGATAATATTTTGAAACTATATCAAAATATATACTTTTATCAACTCCCTCTTTATCGCACACCCATTCAAACCAATGATCACCTTTTTTGACATGATTAATTTCCTCTTCAAGTATGATATGAAGTGCATTTATAATCTTTTGAATATTTGGATCATTTTTATAATTTTGAAGTTTTTTAAGAATTTGTGGAGTTGCATCAAGCCCATTTGCTTCAAGATACCTTGGAACTACCGCCATCCTTTCAAGTAAGCTCTTAGTCCTTTGCATAGCTTCAAAGAGTGCATCATGTACCTCAAAATCTCCATAATCATAACCCAGCTCATTTAGCAACTTTTTTAGCATCAAAAAGTGTCTCACCTCATCATCTGCTACTTCAAGCCAATCATCATAAAAACTTTTAGGTAGCCCTCTAAACCTATAAGCTGCATCCAAAGCTAAATCAATAGCACTATACTCTATATGACAAATAGCATGCAATAAAGCTCCCTGTCCCTCTTTTGCATCAAAAGATCCTCTTTTTGGAACCTTTTGAGGAGGAACTATGTCACATATCTCATGATAGGATGGTTTGTCAAAGATTTTGGGTTTTTTCGAGGTTGAAAAAGATAGATTTGCCTCTTTTTTATAATCCTCATAAAATTGCCTAAACAGTTCAATCTTTTCCTGATAACTCTCAGAGACTAAAATGTCTTCAATTTTGTCAAAAAA
>JALVWI010000288.1 GCA_027038335.1 Campylobacterales bacterium
TTAACTTACCGCTTCTTTGATCTTTTTTTAAAACGATATTGACCTTTAAGCCTCTTTTAATATCTTCTCTTTTTTTACCGTTCATTGCTTTTCCTTTATGAAAGTATAGTATAATTTGGTGTAAAATTATATAAGGTATATTTATACTATTTTACTATTACCATTTAGATAAGATATAAGTTATTGATTTAAAGTATTATAAGGAAATGGAAAGATTAATTATGGAGGAATTGCAAAATGCAAACTAAAACGACAATAAAATGTCCAAATTGCGGAACTGTTATAGATGTAAATGAGATACTTTATCATCAGTTGGAAGATGAGTTGAAACAAAAAAATATAGTAGAACAAAAGAAGTTACAAGCTGAAATAGAGACCAAAAGAAAAGAGTATAAAAAAGCTTTTGATAGTTTAAAAGACAGGGAAGAAGCTATAAAAGAGCAAAAAGAGAAGTTTGATGAAGAGCTGAGAAAGGCTACTTCTACACAACTTAAAATCGAAAAGCAAAAGCTTCAAGAACAGATAAAAAAAGAGTTACAAGAAGAACAAAATGAATCTATCCGGTTTTTAAAAAAGGAACTTGCAGAAAAATCAAATCAAGTAAAAGAATTAAATAAATCTAAAGCCTTGATAGAAAAATTAAAAAGAGAAAAAGAGGAAATAGAATCAAAAATAAAAGCTGATGCAGAGATAGCCCTTACAAAAAGACTTCAAGAGGAAAAAGAAAATATTAAAAAAATTTTAGAAGAGCAAAATGAGTTAAAATTTAGACAAAAAGAGGAACAGCTAAAGCAGCTCCGAACTCAACTTCAAATCGCTCAACGAAAAGCAGAACAAGGAAGTATGCAACTTCAAGGGGAAGTCCAAGAATTGGCCATAGAAGAGTATTTAGCAGATAGATATCCTTTTGATGCCATAGAAGAGATAAAAAAAGGAGCAAGAGGGGCTGATTGTATCCAAACGGTGCATACTAGAGAAGTTCAAAACTGTGGCAAAATATATTATGAAAGCAAAAGAACAAAAGAGTTTCAAAAAAGCTGGATAGAAAAGTTTAAAGCAGATATGAGAGATAGGGGAGTAGATGTCGGTGTGCTTGTAACTCAAGTCTTGCCTAATGAATTAGATAGAATGGGATTGATTGATGGTGTTTGGGTGTGTACTTTTGAAGAGTTTAAAGGATTGTCTGCGGTATTGAGGGAAAGTGTTATAAGATTGAGTTTTGCTAAAAAAGGTCAAGAAAACAGAACTGACAAAATGAATCTTCTTTATAACTATCTAACAAGTACAGAGTTTAGTATGCAGATAGAAGCTATAGTTGAGGGTTTTACACAAATGCAAAGTGACCTAGACAGCGAAAAAAGATCAATGGCTAGAATTTGGAAACAAAGAGAAAAGCAGATAAATAAAGTTTTAGAAAATACAGTTGGAATGTATGGTTCTATAAAGGGAATAGCAGGAAATGCTATAAGTAGTGTAAAAGCTTTAGAACTGCCATATAGTGATATTACTGAAGAATAAAAAAACATAGT
>JALVWI010000289.1 GCA_027038335.1 Campylobacterales bacterium
ATAATTTTTCATTTTTCATTTTTAATTCTAAACGGAGGTTTTTATGAGAAGGCAAAAAAGTTATGCCGGAATTATATCTTTAATCATTTTTTTATTATTGATTGCGGGAGCATTTTTCATCTATAATTCAAAAATGTTTGAAAGAAATGCACCTAAAATTTTAACTAATGATACAATATATTGGAACTTAAAAAAGCCTCTTGATATTCTTATAAGCGATGATAGCGGAGTTAAATTTACCAATGCTACATTGAGCGACGGTAAAAACAGTATAGTTGTTGCCAATATAATTTACAAACAACCTTTGAAACAGGTACATCTTTTGATAAAACCTCCTAAAAACAGTTTTATATACAAAAAAAAGCATTTTATACTAAATATACAAAGTGTTGATACAAGCAAATGGAACTTTTTTTCAGGAAATAGTGCTTCAAAAAAGATAAACCTCTTCATAGATATGAAAAGACCGGAACTCTATACTATCAATTCATCTTACGGCATAAGAAGAGGCGGTAGTGCAGTAGTTATCTTTAAGGCAGATGATCCAAATCTAAAAAATTTATATATAACCACCCCATTTGGTAAAAAGTTTATCCCCACCCCTTTTTATAAAAAAGATTATTATATCTCTTTGTTAGCATGGCCTATAAAAGAGAAGAAATTTCGTGCAAATATCATAGCTATCGATAAAGCAGGAAATATTTCAAGAGCACATATACCGCTCTTTTTAAAAGCAAATAGATTTAGAAAAGAGAAGATAACGATAAAAGATAGCTTTTTAAATAATAAAATTGCAAATTTTATCAGTGATGTTGCTCCAAAAATTTCAACCAAATCACCATTGGAACAATTTGTATATGTTGAAAATAATGAAAGAGAGATCAATGAAAATCTGATCAATAAAATTACATCCAAAACTGATACAAGATTGATCAACAATTTTTATCTAAAACCTTTTCACCCTTTAACCAATGCCGCAGTTGTTGCTCATTTTGGAGACTTTAGAACATATTATTACAAGGGGAAAAAGATAACCACTTCATACCATTTGGGTATAGATTTAGCCAGTATTTCACGAGCCAAAATAAGATCATCCAATAAAGGAGTAGTAGCATTTGCCAAATTTAACGGAATTTACGGTAACAATATGCTTGTATATCATGGGTTGGGACTTTACTCCTTGTATGGACACTGTTCAGAATTTTTAGTTCATGAGGGCGAAATAGTAAAAAGAGGTCAAATCATAGCAAGAACAGGTAAAACAGGTATGGCTTTAGGGGATCATTTGCATTTTGGTATCATTGTGCAAGGCGTACCTGTTGCACCAAAAGAGTGGTTTGACAGACATTGGATGAAACTCAATATTTTTGATGTTATTAAAGATGCTAAAAAAATTATTGACAAAAAATAGGTACGATTTTTGCTTTTTTAAACAAAAATATAGTATTATGTTAAAAAATAATGTTACATATAGTGCATAACATCAGTTATAAATTTAATAAAGAGGTTTTTTTGAAGCAAAGAACAATAGCAAAAAAAGTAAAAGGTATCGGTATCGGTTTGCACAAAGGCAATCCTGTGGAAATAGTACTTGAACCGTTAGAAGCTGATAGCGGGATTGTATTTTTTAGATCTGATTTAAGTGTAACTATTGAAGCTAAACCTGAAAATGTAATAGACACTAAAATGGCTACTGTTATCGGTAAGGGTAGTGCTGTTATATCAACGATAGAGCATTTGCTTTCTGCTATTTATTCATACGGAATTGATAATATAAGGATCTCTTTAAGTGCTGCTGAAGTGCCTATCATGGATGGAAGTGCGGCAAGTTTTTGCATGCTTTTAGATGAAGCCGGCATAAAAGAATTGGATAAAAATAAAAAAGTAATGATAATAAAAAAAGAAGTTGAATTTAAAAAGGGAGATAAATTTACTAAAATTTCACCTTCAAAAACTGCCAAATATCACTTTATTATAGATTTTCCTCATCCTGTAATTGGTAAAGAAGAGTATGAGTTTACTTTTAGTAAAAAAAGCTATATACAAAATATTTCCAAAGCTAGAACTTTTGGATTTTTAAAAGATGTACAAATGCTTAGAAGTATGGGGCTTGCTCTTGGAGGATCATTGGATAATGCCATAGTACTTGATGATAATAAAATGCTAAATAGTGATCCTTTAAGATATAAAGATGAATTTGTAAGACATAAAATACTTGATGCTATTGGGGATTTGAGTCTGCTTGGTATGCCTATTATCGGCAATTACTCCTCATTTGCCGGAAGTCATGAACTAAACCACAACCTTACACTAGAAATACTGAAAGATTCTTCAAATTATGAGATAAAAAGTTTTGATGAAGAGTCTGCCGTATCTCTTGAAAAGGCTTTTGTATAAAAGAGAATATAAAAGTAGTTGTTATATCTTTAACAACTCCGTTTTTATTGGGTTTATACAAAAATGATAAACTTTTTAAAACTTACCGCTCATTTGAAAAAACAAGTGAAATTTTACCAAAAATTTTTAAAGATATAGAAAAATTATATACAATAAATAAAATATATTATGCCAAAGGTCCCGGTAGCTTTATGGCTATCAAAGTTAGTTATGTATTTTTAAAAAGTTATGCTATCGCTAAAAATATTAAACTTAAAGCAGCAGACGGCTTTTACTTCAATAATAATTCTCCAATAAAAGCATTACGAAAAACATATTTTATTAAAGAGGAAAATAATATAATTTTAGATACAATAACGCTTAAAAAAGATGTGGAGTTTTTATTGCCTACAAGTTTAAATGATATGGATTTTTCAGAAGATAATTTACCTTTATATATACTTCCGGCTGTTTGAGTAGAAATAATGATTATAAATGTACCTGCAACAAGTGCCAATCTAGGACCCGGTTTTGATACTCTTGGAATTGCTTTAGGTCTATACAATAAAGTTATCATAAAAAAGAGTAATTTTTTTAGTTTATCCATAAAAGGTGAAGGCTCAGACAGAAAAAAATTTAAAAATAATAATCTTTTTGTAAAAATATTTTATGAAGTTTATGAAGAAATAACCGGTGAAAGAGATGATTTTAGATTTGAATTTTACAATAAGATACCTATTTCAAGGGGGCTTGGTAGTAGTTCAGCTATCATTACAAGTGCTGTAGCAGCAGCCTTTGCACTTTCAAAGAATTCTACTGATAAAAATGAAATATTAAACAAATCTCTAATATATGAAAAACACCCTGACAATATCGCACCGGCGGTATATGGTGGATTTACCGTATCAGTTATTGATGATAAAAAAGTATATACATTAAAAAAAGAGATGCCGTCATACTTAAAAGCTGTTGTAGTGATACCAAATCGTGCAATGTCAACTGCCAAATCAAGAAATATCCTGCCAAAAGAGTATTGCACAAAAGATATTGTATATAATTTATCAAGAAGTTCACTATTGAGTGCGGCATTTTTTGACGAAAAATGGGAATTATTAAAAGTAGCATCACAAGACAGACTTCACCAAAATAAAAGAATGTCAAATATGAAAGAGTTATTTGCTGTTCAAAAAACTGCACTTGAAGCTGGAGCACTAAGCAGTACACTTTCAGGAAGCGGATCTACTTTTTTCAATATTGTATATGAAGATGATGCACAAAAAATAGCAAATACATTAAAAATAAAATTTCCATATTTTAGAGTTGAAATATTTGATTTTGATAATATAGGTTTAAAAGTAAATTTTTGATATAATGATAAACAAACATATACCTTTTAGAATGTGTATTTCCTGCAAAGCAAGAATTGAACAAAATAATTTGATAAGATTGCAATGTAGAGATAGAAAAATCATACCGTATTCTCATGAGGGTAGAAGTTTTTATTTTTGTAAAGATTGCCTAAAAAATGCTAAAAAAGAAAAATTGGCTAAAGCGTTGCAAAGATATTGTAAAAAAGATAAAAATAATTTGATAAAAATGGTTGAAACATACAAGGAGAAGATATTTAATGGATAAGGTTCGTATTCACGAAATTGCCAAGGAATTAGGCATGAAAAGCAAAGAAGTTGTAGAAAGTGCAAAAGACCTCGGCATAGAAGCCAAATCGGCAAATAGTGCGGTAACACCTGAAGTTGCTGAAAGACTGGTAAATTTTATTATGAGTGGGGATAGGGGTGAAGCACCTGAGATAAAAGAGGAACTTCCACAACAAAAAGAGGAAAAAGCACCTGAAAAAGAAAAGAAAAAGAGAGAAAAAACTCAGTCTAAAACCAAACCTAAAAAAGAAAAAGTAGTCAAAAAGGTTTCCAAAGAAGAAGAAAGTACAAAATCACCTAAAGAAACTGAAATTAAATCTGAAGTAGAAATCAAAACTCCTACTAAAGATACAGAACAAGAAGAAAAACCAAAAGAAACTTTAGCAACTGCAAGTATCAAAAAAAGAAGAGGCTTTGTAATAGTTAAAAAGAAAAAACCAAAAGTAGAAAAAACTTCTAAATCATCTAAAAAAGTTACAGACTTTGAAATGCCAAAAGCATTTGAAGATGCAACAAAAAAGAAGAAAAAAAGTAAGAAGATTAAAAAAAGCAGTACAAGGAAAGATGACTCTGCTCAAATAGATATATTGGCCAATAGAGAATTGAGTGATGTTAAACTTGATTTGATTGATGATATGGTAGTACTTCCTGACTTTACTGTCAAACAAGAAGAAACCAAACAAAAAAGAACAAAAGCTTACGATCCAAATCAAGTAAAAACTGTTAAAAAACCATCATTTATACAACATGGTATTCAAAGAAGTACAAAAAAAAGACGAAGAAGAAGAACAGAAGCAAAGGTTGAAGATATCAAAACTATAAATATACCACAAGAGATAAGAGTCTATGAGTTTGCAGAAAAACTTTCAAAAAAACCAAGCGATATTATAAAAGCTCTATTTACTCTTGGCGTTATGGTTACTAAAAATGACTTTTTGGATAAAGATGCTATAGAAATTTTAAGTGAAGAATTTGAAATAGATGTAAATATTACCAATCCGGTTGATGAATTTGATTATGAAAAGATTTATGATGAGGGTGAACTTTCCAAATTTGTTTCAAGACCTCCGATCATAACCATAATGGGTCATGTCGATCATGGTAAAACTTCACTTTTGGATAAGATTAGAAAAACAAATGTAACCGGAGGCGAACACGGAGGAATTACTCAGCATATAGGAGCTTACACAGTAGAAAAAGATAATAAAAAGATAACTTTTATAGATACTCCCGGACATGAAGCTTTTACTCAAATGAGATCTCGCGGTGCTCAAGTAACTGATATAGCTGTCATAGTTGTAGCAGCAGATGACGGTGTAAAACCTCAAACAAAAGAGTCCATATCTCATGCCAAAGCAGCAGGCATTCCTTTTATCGTAGCAATAAACAAGATAGATAAACCCACAGCCAATCCAGACATGGTAAAGTCAGGTCTTGCTGAACTTGATGTAACACCGGTTGAATGGGGTGGAGAGTATGAATTTGTAAATGTATCAGCCAAATCAGGAGAAGGTATAGATGATCTTCTTGAAGTTTTACTTTTACAAGCTGAAATACTTGAACTAAAAGCCAATCCTGATGCTTATGCAAAAACTATTGTTATAGAAAGTAAACTAGAAAAAGGCAGAGGTCCCGTAGCTACTATCATCTCTAAAAACGGTACTTTAAAAATAGGAGACAATATAGTCTCAGGAAGTGCTTTTGGTAAAGTAAGAGCATTGATAGACTATAACGGTAAAAATATCAAAGATATAAAACCGGGTGAAACAGGAGTTGTAGTCGGGCTAAACCATATAGCAAATGCCGGAGAAAAACTTTTTTCAACTCCTGATGAAAAAACAGCTAGAGAATTTGCAAACAAAAGAGCTGAGTATGAAAGACAAAAAGAGTTATCAAAAAGTACAAAAGTTTCTCTTGAAGAGTTAACAGCACAAATTGCTTCGGGCAAATTAAAATCTCTTCCACTTATCATAAAAACAGATGCCCTTGGAAGTTTAGAAGCTATCAAAGGAAGCCTAGAAAAACTTAAGAATGAAGAAGTTAAAGTTGATATCATACATAGTGATGTCGGCGGTATCACACAAAGCGACATAGCTTTAGCAAAAGCAAGTGAAAATTGTATCATTATGGGATTTAATATAAGACCTACAGGTTCAGTCAAAGAGGAAGCAAAAAAACTAGACATTGAGATAAAAACTTATAATGTCATTTATGATATGATCGATGATGTAAAAGCACTTCTTGGCGGTCTATTGTCACCGATAGTAAAAGAAGAAGCTTTGGGTCAAGCTGAAGTAAGAGATGTATTTATGGTGCCTAAAGTCGGTGCGATAGCAGGATGTATTGTAACAGACGGCACTATCAATAGAGGTGTCAGCGTGAGGGTTATCAGAAACGGAATAGTTATCTATGAAGGTGAGATTTCATCTCTTAAACGATTTAAAGATGATGTAAAAGAAGTAGCAAAAGGATATGAGTGTGGTATAGGCATAGAGGGCTATAATGATATAAAAGTAGGTGATTATCTTGAAAGCTTTAAGAAAGTAGAAGAGAAGGCAAAATTTGAATAAAAGTGTCAAGCTCAAAAGAACAGAAAGTATTTTAAGAGAAATCATTTCAGAAGCTTTGGCAACACTAAATGATGGGGTTTTAAAATCTTTAATTGTCACAGAAGTTGACTGCAAAAGAGGTAAATATGATGCTGATGTTTATCTAGATCAAAGTTTTTATAATGATGAAGAAAAAACCTATATACTCAAACATTTAAAAAAAGTAAGGGGTTATCTTGAAAATTATACTCTTCAAAATGAAGGATGGTTTAGATGCCCTAAGTTTCATTTTAAATTTGATAACAAATTACAAAAAAAACAAAAAACTGAAGAATTATTTGCTAAAATTGAAAAAGAGTTAAATAAATGATAGATATAGATACACTAAAGGCTATATTGGAAGATAACGGTGTAAAACTTTATGATACTGAGTTGGTTGAAGAGAATGAACAAAAAATTTATAGAATTTATATAACTTCCGATACTACAGTAACTCTTGATAAGTGTGCAGAAATTTCTCATATCATTTCACCTATCATTGATACTGATCCCCCTACAAGTGATCCTT
>JALVWI010000290.1 GCA_027038335.1 Campylobacterales bacterium
TGGAATAACAATTTTGAACAATTAGTAGGTTGGAGTTCTTATGAACTACAAAGTATCGATAAGGTATCTGCTGTCTTATGGCCTATCAATCCTTCTGAGTGTAGAGTGTGTAAAACTGTCGGACTGTATGACATGAAAGAAAAAAGAAGTGGTTACGGAATGGCAGAGATCATTAGTAAGTCCAATGAGGAAATCCCTGTATTTGTATATGTTATACCCATATTTAAAAATGGTACTTTACTTAGAACTTATGTTGTTTTAAGAGATAGAAGACAAGAATTAAAAGATAGAAAAACATATATGAAAACAGAGATACAACCATTGATAGAAAGATTGGAAAAATTAAATCAAAAAGATATTCAAGAATTTATCAATATACAAAATGATGAACTTAAAGAGTTAGAATCACCAATCAATCAAATAATATCTACGCTTAAAGATATCATAAATGGTATCATAGGAGCTACACAAGATATAGATGACAACACAAATGAAACAAAACAACTTTTAAACTCTTCTTTAAGTTGGGCTTCAAATGAATTTAAAGAAGCACAATCAAGTCTCATGGACAAGGCAAAATCACTCGAAGATTCTACAAGATCAGTAGAAGAGATGGTAGAGCTTATAAAAGATATAGCTGATCAAACCAATCTTTTAGCTCTTAATGCTGCCATAGAGGCTGCAAGAGCCGGTGAACACGGTAGAGGTTTTGCCGTAGTTGCTGATGAAGTTAGAAATTTAGCCGAGAGAAGTCAAAAAGCCACAACAGAAATCTCAACTACTATATCTATTATCAATGATGCATCTTTTACTATAACACAAGAGATCGATAACACTGTCAAAGATAGTGATAAACTTATTGAGATATTAAACAATATAGATAATAATATAACAACTATAGAAGACAATGTTCAAACTTTAAAAGGAAATATTGAAGATTTTAAATTATAAATATTATTTTTCTTCAAAAAGCCTTGATATTTTAATTTATTATGCTATAATACCGTCAAGTATTACTTAATAGTTGACGGTATTCACTTTATCTCTTTTTTAGAAATCATTTGAATTAGGTTGTATTGTTAAGTGGTATAATTTTTCAAAGGAACACGAACATATGCAGATTTATGTAGGAAATATGTCTTATCAGACAACAGAAGAAGGACTTAAGGATCTATTTGGCAACTATGGCGAAGTAGAAGCAGTTAAAATTATAACTGATAGAGAGACAGGAAGAGCTAAAGGCTTCGGTTTTATCACTATGAATGATGAAAGTGCGGCTAAAAGTGCTATAGAAGACCTTGACGGTAAAGAATTTGAAGGCAGAACTTTAAGAGTAAATGAAGCTAAGCCTAGAGAAGAAAGACCTAGAAACTTTAACAGATACTAAAAATTACCCTTGCCGTATTTTTTACGGCAAGGAAACTACTACAATTCACTTGCATCATTAAATTTTTATAACTAATTTTACATTAATTCAAGAAGAGTATAATTTTACATATAGATTAATATATGGAAAATAATAT
>JALVWI010000291.1 GCA_027038335.1 Campylobacterales bacterium
ATTTATGCTAGCGAACAAACAAAACTCTTAGCTAAAAGTGCTACCGAACTCGCACTTTTAGCAATATCAGGACATGAAAACAATACAAGTTGCATAAATAACATCAACTTTACTTTTGAAAATAATTATGAAGTCAATATGACTCTTTACTACATAGGAGATCAGCTACCTACATCTTGCAGAACCATAGCAAATAGTATTTCAACCCCCGAATCAAACGGAACAGTCATCATAGATACTTATGTTGAATACAATGGTTCAAGTGAACCTATAAGATACCATAGACGAACCCTACAAAAGCCATAATTTATACTTTTTTGGATAAAATTTCATCAGGGGAATGAGGTTCTCCAAATATTTTAATACAAAAAGGAGATAAGATGAATGTCAGTATAGTTGGAAAACAATTTGACTTGACAGATGCTATCAAAGATCATATATCATCAGCTATAAGTTCATTGGAAAAGTTTAACTTAGATATTATTTCAACAAGAGCTGTAGTTACTGCAGATGAAAGAAACGGTAAAAAAGGTTTTAGTGTCGAATTTATCATAATGCTACCAAATAAAAATAGCGTTATAATAAAACAAAAAGATAAAGATGTCTATGCAGCAGTGGACTTAGCGATAGACAGAGCTCAAAAAGTTTTAAGAAGACATAGCGATAAAACAAAAGAACATAAAGCGGAAAAACTTGAAGAGATAGAGGCTCAAAAGATACTCAAAGAAGAGAAAAAAGCTTTTGAAGAATTGGCAGATGAGATTATTCCCGTAGAATTAGATCTATATAAGCCGACTGAGCTAGAAGAGGCTTTGGAAACATTAAAAGAGAGTGATAAGCAATTTTTAGTATTTAACGATATAGACAACCACATGAGAGTTCTTTATAAAAGAAGCAACGGTAAATATGGACTATATTAAGCTCAAGAGACTTGGCAAAAGCCAAGTCTCCCTTTTGCCTGCTTGATTATTTTTCCATCTTTTGACAAGTCTATCCATTCAAACATTTTTCCACTTTGAAGTTTGCCGTCTATCACATCACCGCTTTGGCGAAATTTGAGATCTAATTCAGCTATATCAAATCCACTTGTAGTTTTTGCAAACTCTTTAAGTCTTTTAGAATTTTTATCGTTGGTATATAAAAAGCAGTATCCTTTGAGTCCGGTTCTACTGACTCTTCCTCGTATTTGATGGAGTGTGGCAAGCCCTAGCCTTTCAGCTCCTACTATCACTACCGTCGTAAGTCTAGGAAGTGAGATACCTACTTCTATAACTGTTGTTGAGATAAGAATATCTCCTTTTTGTCTAAAAATTTCAAGAGTTTCATCTTTATCTTTATCTTTGCCGTAAGTAACAAAGACATTTTTATATCTTTTTTGCCAATACGACTTTGCTTCTTCGATGGATTGGTAAGATACCGCTTCGCTCTCTTCGACAAGGGGATAAATGATAGCAATTTGATGAGACTTTTTTATCTCATTTTCTATATGTTTTATAAGGGATTTGAAGTCACCCCTA
>JALVWI010000292.1 GCA_027038335.1 Campylobacterales bacterium
TTATATTTTTTACAGCAGTAACACTATAATTTTGATCTATCAATAATGACTTAAGTGTTTGCAAAAGCATTTCATCATCTTCAAGCAAAAGTATTTTATACATATTATTTATTCCTTTCACAAAATATAATTATAACATAAGCATAAAAAATAAAATTAACATTCATTTAACTTTTAAGGGTTATAATGTCAAAAATTTTTTAAAAGGATTTACAATGGTAAAAAGATTACTACTTAGTATCTTGGTTGTAGTTGGAATGTTTTCCACAGGTGCTTTAGCAAAAAGCAAACATATGATGTATCAAGCAGTACCTATGAGTAAGGCTAAAATTATTCAAAGCGGTAAAAGCAAAGCTTACTGTCCAAACTGCGGTATGACTTTAAGAATGTTTTACAAAACAAATCATGCAGCAACAGTAAACGGTAAAGTAAAACAGTATTGTTCTATGCACTGTTTGGCTGAAGATGCGGTAAAAGGACTTCATCCAAAAAATATAAAAGTTGTTGACAATACTACTTTAAAATTTATCCCTGCAAGAAAAGCATATTATGTTGTAGGTAGCAAAAAACCTGCCACTATGAGTAAGATCAGCAAATATGCATTTGGAACAAAAAAAGCTGCTAAAAAATTTGCTAAAAAATTCGGTGGAAAAATTATGAGCTTCAAAAAAGCATTTGCATTGGCAAAAAAAGCTTACAAAAAAGAAGCTATGATGATAGGCAAAAAGCAACACATGATGGCTAAAAAAGGTAAAATGATATTTGCCAAAAAATGTAAAGCTACTAAACTTCCTAAATTTAATTCTGTTGCAAAAGCAAAAGCATATATAAAGTCTCATAAAATTTGTGGAAAAATGATGGGTAAACCACTTCAAGCAGTTGGATTGTATCTATATTTTAAATAAGTAATACAAGGGAGAAAATTTTCTCCCTTGATTGTTGTATTGCTTTAACCTAAAGCTATTTTATAGTGAACAAGCACTTTTTCCGGCATTTGCAGTACCCGGAACTCCTATGGTAGGCTGAATTGCTTCATTATCAACTCCACCTTCTTCATTTATCTTCTCTATCATTTCCCATAGCTTATCTGCAGCCTCATAATATTTTTTTGCAGTTATAGTATCTGGAAATTCACTAACTATCGGTTTTCCGGCATCTCCGCCCTCTCTTATGGCAGGCTCTATAGGTATCTCTCCTAAAACAACAGTATCAAACTCTTTCGCCAAAGGCTCAGTTGTACCTTTACCAAATATATCATACTCTTTGTTTGTTTCCGGACATATAAATCCGCTCATATTTTCTACGATACCGGCAATCGGAATATTTAATTTTTTAAACATATCTAAACTTCTTGCAGTATCATCAAGTGCAACTTTTTGAGGAGTTGTTACACAAACTCCCGCAGTTACTGGAACACTTTGGGCAAGTGTAAGTTGAGCATCACCGGTTCCGGGAGGCATATCTATAACTAGCACATCCAAATCTCCCCATAAAATATCTTGTAAAAG
>JALVWI010000293.1 GCA_027038335.1 Campylobacterales bacterium
TATAAAAATGGAGCATTAGTGACATTTAGCTCTTATCAAAAAGTAAAGGCTCAACATATTTTATATGATAAGTATAGATTAAATAGTTTTGAAGTAGAACTTGTGCCAAGAGGAATCCTGCCGTCAAATAGGATATATCTTTTGGTTGTTTTTGAGTCATTTGATAAAAAAAACAAAACTGCTACGATAGATATGTTTATCAAGGATGATAATCTTAAGATACTTGCTGATTTTATAGATCCAAATGTTAAGGAAGTAAATGTTAAATAGAGTTGATGAAAATATTGAAAAGTTTATAAAAGATTTAGATGATGATAGGGTAATCGAGCTATATAAAAATATATCTTCAGGAAAAAAACTACGAGCTAAGTTGATTTTAAAAATTGCAGACAATCAGACTGAAAAAGCTATAATTCTTGCTTCTATAGTTGAGATGATACATGCGGCCAGTCTTTTACATGATGATGTGATAGATGATGCAAATACAAGAAGAGGTCAAAAATCCATCAATGCTCTTTTTGGAGATAAAACAGCTATAATGTTTGGCGATATTTTATATTCAAAGGCTTTCTATGAGCTTTGTAACTTTTCAACAGTTATTTCTCAAAGTATATCCGGAGCTGTGTCAAAACTCTCAGTCGGAGAGCTTTTAGATGTTGAGCTTTCCAAGCAATTCAATAGTAATGTAGAAAAATATTTTGATATGATTTATAAAAAAACAGCTTCGCTTATAGAAGCAGCCGCATATTCAGCCGCATTTTTAGCTGGATATGATAGTGACAAATTTGCACTTTACGGGAAAAATTTAGGGCTTGCTTTTCAGATAATAGATGATATTTTAGATATAACAAGTGATGATAAAACTCTTGGTAAACCCTCTATGAATGACTATAAAGAGGGTAAGACAACTCTTCCTTATATATACTTATATGAAAAATTAGATAGTGGTGAAAAACAAAGATTATTAAGTCTATTTGGGCAGGAATTAAATGAAAAAGATAAAGAGTGGATAAAACAGAAAATGGAAACTAGCGGAGCACTTAAAGAGTGCTTTACTTTGGTTAATAAGCTTGGAAACGAAGCATTACAAAGCATACAAGAGTATAAAAACAGCGATCTTGAAAAAATCATTAAAGATATGATTCAAAGAGAGTATTAGGGGATAAAGATGAATTATTTGATAGTAAGTTTTTCACATAAAAATACAGATATATCTACTAGAGAAAAGATAGCATTTAATAGCGATGAAAAAAAGAAAGATTTTTCAAAAAAGCTTTTAGAACATTCAGATATAAACGAAGTTTTAATACTTTCAACTTGTAATAGAGTAGAAATCTTTACAAGTGTAAAAAATTGTGAGAATGCATTGGAGCATATTTTTTATGAACTTTCTGAATTTTTTTCTATTAGTGTCGGTGAACTTAAAGAAAAAGCTGATATATACGAAGATAATGCGGCGATTCATCATATATTTTCAGTAGCATCTTCACTTGATAGTGTAGTTAT
>JALVWI010000294.1 GCA_027038335.1 Campylobacterales bacterium
CTTTGATCATCATCTCCCACCACACAGAGATTTTGATGAGTAGAGCAAAGTTTTTTTAAAAGTTTATATTGAAGTTCATTTGTATCTTGGTACTCATCTATCATGATGTATCTATATCTTTGACTTGTTTGGGTGCAAATATCATCATTCTCATCAAGTATCTTATAAGTTAAAGCCAATAAATCATCAAAATCAACCAAGTTATTTTTAGCTATATACTCTTCATACTCTTTATATAAATTTGCTATGATTTTATAGTTGGGAAGTTCAGCTTTTGATATGGCAATTTCAGTTGAAATGAGTGAATTTTTATACTTTGATATTTCATTTGCTACTAAAGATACGGGAAGTTCTGAGCCAAAGTTTTTAATAATTCTTTTTTTATCATCATTATCTATAACAACAAAATTATTATCTCTATCTAAATTTTTGATGTTAAATTTTAGGAATAAAAGACCGAATTTATGAAAAGTACAAAGCAAAGGAGGATATACCGTATCATTTATCATACTCAATGCCCTATCTCTCATCTCATTTGCAGCTTTATTGGTAAAAGTAAGAGTTAGAGTATTGGCAGGATCTATTCCTATAGAAAGAAGATAGGCAAGTCTAGAAGTGATAGTTTTTGTTTTTCCGCTTCCGGCACCTGCTAGTATCAAAATAGGACCATCTATGATAGTGGCAGCCCTTTTTTGTTCATCATTCAATCCCTCTAATATATCATTCATCTTCTATCTTTCTTAATTTTTCATTTTTCATTTTTCATTTTATATATTATTATACCTAAAAAAAAATTATATATTACTTTTTATTTTAAAAGCAATAAAGTTATAATTTTCCCTTATTTGATTATTGAAAAAAATATGTTATTAAGTTATAATAACATCAATATAATTATAAAAGGAACTTATAGTGCTAAAAGATTTTTCTAAAATTCAGACTTTTTTAACAGTTGTAAGAGAGAAGAGTTTTTCTAGAGCTTCAAAAAAGTTAGGTATTTCTCAACCGGCTGTTACTCAACAGATAAAACTTTTTGAGGATTATGTAGAAACAAAAATAGTTGATAGAAAGAAAAACGGCATAAGACTTACAAAAGAGGGTGAAGAGATATACACCATCATGTTAAAACTTGAAAAGTGCATCTTCAATACCGAAAAAGAGATCCTAAAAGTTATAAATAAACAGCTTACATTTGTCATAGGTGCATCTTTTACCATAGGAAACTATATATTGCCAAATTATTTAAATAGAATAAAAGAGAAAATAAAAAATGATATTTTGGTTAAAATTGATCTTTCAAAGTATATATTGGAACAGTTAAAAGATAAAAAAATTGATATAGCGATGGTAGAAGCTCCGGGATTTGATGATAGTATGCTTTATCGTGAATGGATGGAGGATGAATTGGTTCTTTTTAGCAACTCTCCCATACCTAAATATGTAAAAAAAGAGGATTTGCATAATTTTGACTGGGTATGTAGAGAAGAAGAGTCCCATACTAGACAATTAATTTCCAATGTATTTGAAGAGATGGAAATTGACTGTAAAACTTTTAATGTAAAAAGTGTCGTTTCAAGCTCAACCGCAGTCAAACAATCTATACTAAAAGCTCCAAAAACTAAAAAACCTACCGTATCTATTATCTCCAAATTTGTTATAGAAGACGAAGTTCAAAACGGGGCATTATATAGTGCCAAAATAAGAGGATATAAGTTTAAAAGACACTTATATATAGCTTATCTCAAAGAGAGAAGACATGATGCTTATATAGATGGAATGATTGACTTTTTGATGAATATCAAGAAAGTATAAAAAAGGATATAGGGTATAGGATTTAGAATGGAGAATTGAGAGGGCAAGATTCTTTATTTCTTTTTCTTGACCTTTCTTTTAAGAAGTTTTTTGTTGTTGGGGTTTGATAGAAAGATATCCATTGATTTTTTGATTCCGTTTTTATTATCTTTTGGTTTTTCTTCTTCATCTTCAGGCGGAGTGGCTAGATTGATAAAGATAGGAGTATTTTCTACAATAATTTGCAAAATTGCGTAAAGAGGCACTCTCACCAAACTTCCAAAATTTTCTCTACCGAAACCGGCTTCAAAGCTAAGAATATCATCATCTAATTTAGCACTATCATAAGTATATCCTGCTAGTGTAAAAAGAGTGATAGGTTTAAAATCTGCTGTAATATATTCAGGCAAAGGAGGATCAAATGTGATATTTGCCAATGATGTTAGTATAGAAAACTCTATATCTTCATCAAAAAGATACATAATCATATCCATCGAATGTTTTATCATCATTTCTCTAAAATTACGGTGACTTACTATATCATGCAACATTTCTTTTCCTTAACTCTTTAAATTCTTTAAGAAGATTTGCAACTTCATCTATACCTATTTGCCAAAAAGTTTCATCGTCTATATCAAAACCGAAACTTTTTATCAAAGCTTTTGGACTTTTGCTACCTCCGCTAGATAAAAATCGGATATATTTTTTCTTAAAGCTTTCACCCTCTTTTTTATAAAGACCGTATAATGCCATCACCAAAAGTTGACCATAGCTATAAGCATAGCAATAAAAAGGTGTATGTATAAAATGAGGGATATAACTCCACCAATATTTATACTCTTCAGTCAAATTTACACTATCTTGGAACATTTTGCTATTTTCTTCCATCCAAAATTTATTAAATTCATCCATAGTTAGTTCATCTTTTTTAGAGTGAACTTTTCTTTCAAAGGTTGTAAAGATAATTTGCCTAAAAAGTGTAGCAAAAATATCTTCAAGTTTACTTCCATAAAGTGCCAAAAGTTCATCTTTGGGAGTAACTTTTTTCATATCATCAAACAAAAGCATTTCAGCAAAAACTGAAGCAGTTTCCGAAGTGGTAAGAGGAGTATCACTTCCAAGGTAACCTACATCTCTTGAGAGGTATTGATGGATAGCATGACCTAACTCATGAGCTACGGTAAAGATATCTCTTCTTTTTTTTGTATAATTTAGCATAACATAAGGATGGGTATCAATGGATGCGGGATGAGAAAAAGCTCCCCCTCTTTTTTTATCTTTTGGATACACATCACACCATCCCTCATCAAAAGCTTTTGTAGCAATATCATAAAATCTAGGGCTAAAATTTTTAAAGCTTTTTAAAACCATCTCTTTAGCTTTACTAAAAGGTATCTCTTTTTCTTTGTTTTGATAAGGAGCATATCTATCGTAGTCATATAAAGTATCAAGTTCTAGTATCTCTTTTTTGATATTATAATATTCACTCACTAAATGAAAATTTTTTGAAGTTGTATTGATAAGAGCATCTACACTTTTTTTTGTTATTTTATTGTCTATATGTCTTGGTTCTTCTACGGATTTGTACTTTCTTATTTCACACTCGATTTTTAGATCTGTTTTTATCATATTGTAAATATATGAAGTTAAGTGGAGATTGTTTTTAAGCTCTTTTGAAAGAGATGCAGCAGCTTTTTTTCTTATCTCTCTATCGGGTGAATAAAGCTTTGATAGCATCTCCTCTTCGCTTAATTTTTTATCTTCAAAGTCAAATTTTATCCTACTAAAATGTTCATCAAAGAGTCTACTAAACGCTCTTGAACTTGTAAGGCTTTTTTTAAGAAGAATTTTCTCTTCACCTTGAGATAATTGATGTTTCTTCTCTTTTATAAGATTTTGCAAGTAAAATTTATAAATACCGCTGACTTTGAGTATCTCTTTTTGTTTTGAATTATCTAAAGTATTAAATTCAAGCTCAAAAAAGAGCAAATACTCTTGAATGTCACTAAATTTTTGTGAATATTTTGCATAAAAACCGCCATTATCTGAATCTTTGGCAAATTTTAAAAAGCTGTAAGTTGCGGCTCTTGAAATACTATTTAAGATGGTTTCATACTCTTTTAAAGCCGTTATAAACTCTTTAGATGAAAGTGATCTAAGAGTATCTTTATACTTTTTTTGAAAATTTTTAGCTTTTTTTTCTATCTTTTTTACACTTTTATCAAGTTCTTTATCGTTTTTATATAAATCTTCAAGTTTCCATTCATTCATTTTCATCTCCGATCAATTTTTCCAATACTGCCATTCTTATAGCTACCCCATTTTTTACTTGTTCTAGTATCTTACATCTTTTATCTTTCATACATTCATCTTCAATGTCTATGTTTCTATTGACAGGTCCGGGATGAAGTAAAAGTAACTCTCTACTTCCAAGTATCTCTTTTGTGATACAAAAATCATTTGCATAATCTTTTAATGATGCATAGATTTGGTTAGTATGTCTTTCTGTTTGAGTTCTTAAGCTCATTATAATATCAGCATCTTTAATACCTTCTTTTAAACTATAACACTTTTTAAGTTGAGTTTTGGGCATAAAATGAGGAGGTGCCACAAGAGTGATGTCAAGTCCAAATCTACTTAATAATTCTATATTGCTATTTGCAACTCTTGAATTTTTTATATCTCCTACTATGGAGATTTTCTTACCTTTTACATTTTTTATATACCGCTTTATCGTAAAAAGATCAAGTAGTGCTTGAGTAGGGTGAGCATGACTTCCGTCACCTCCATTGATAATAGGGCAGTGAACATAGTTCGAGAGTATTTTAGGAACTCCGGAGTTTTTATGCCTAACCACTATAGCATTTGGTCCCATAGCATCCAAGTTTGCCGCGGTATCAAAAAGAGTCTCTCCTTTACTAGAAGAGCTTTTGGATATATCAAGACTTATGACATTTGCTCCCATTCTTTTAGCTGCAACTTCAAAACTACTTCTAGTACGAGTAGAGTTTTCAAAAAATATTGTAATGATACTTTTTCCATACAATATATCTCTAGGTTTTTCATCCAGAAACTCTTCGGCTCTTTTAAATAAAGATTCACACTCATCTATGCTAAAATCACTTGTATTGATAAGATGTCTCAAAGTGTTATCCTTTTGTTTAATCAAATGTGATATAATATAATATCAAAAAAAAAATATAAAAGGGGTTAAGGATGAAAAAAATAATTTTTAGTATATTATCTATTGGAATTGTCTCTTTAATGGCGGAAAGTATCAATTTTTCTGATTCTATTCCAGTGATAAAAAGTGAACCTGTTTATAAAGTAGTGACCAAAAGAACTCCATATCAAGAGTGCTGGGATGAGCAAGTACCTGTAACTTCAAACAATTCAAACGATGATACTATCGGAGCTTTGATAGGCGGAGTAGCAGGAGGTATTTTGGGTCATCAAGTAGGAGGCGGAAATGGAAAAACTGCAGCTACCGTAGGAGGTGCTATCATAGGAACACTTGTCGGTAAAAATCTTGCGAATAAAGGAAACAGCCAAAATACTGCAACCTATCAAACACAAAGAAAATGTGTAACAAAATATAATGAAACACAAGAAGAAAAGTTTATAGGATATAAAAATGTAGGAAATTACAAAGGCAAAACTATCATAAAATATAGCGATCATCCCTTGCAAAGGATAAGACTTTTTGTATCAATAAGCTATTAGTTAGTTATTGAGGGAATCTTTAACAAATAATTCTTTTTGTTTATCAGAGAGAGTAATGATCTTAAAGCTGTGAGTTTTTGCATACTCTTTTAATTTTTTTAGCATTGATGCATTATAAGCATTGGTCCAGATTCTCTCTTTTTGAGTAGTTTCAGCAAAGGCTTGTTTTATGATACTTTTTTGAATTCGGTTAAGCTTATTCCAAAAAGAGCTATTTACTACAACTCCGTATCCAAGATAACTATAATCAAGCATAATAAGATACTTTTGAAGAGTATAAATCTTTGTTGTGTAAATATTTGAAATGGTATTTATTTGAGTATTTATAAGAGATTTTTCTAAAGCTGTGTATAGATAATAAAAAGGAAAATTTATAGGGATAGCTTTATGAGAATGCATATAATTTACTGCGATTTTACTTGAATAAACTCTTACTCTTGTATTTTTAAAATCTTTTGGAGAGAGTATGAGTTTATTGGAAGTTAATTGAGTAAAACCGTTATCCCATACCCCTAAAAGTATAAAGCCGTTATTTCTAAAATCATTTAAGATATTTTTATAATTTGAAGGATTAAAAAGTGCATGTACTTCATATATATTTTTAAATAAAAAAGGTATATTGAAAAAATCCAACTTAGGTATATAAGTAGCAAACTTATTTAAAGTAGGAGCTAGCATCTGAATATCTTTTGAACTATTTAAAATATTTAGCATTTGACTATCTGAACATTTAGGATCTATCTCTACTTTGACTATCATTTTACCTTTACTTATTTCTCTAACTCTTTTTGCAAAGTATAATGCTGCTTTTGTTTTAGGAGTATTTTTTTTAGTAACTATCGGAAAGTGTATAGTGATCGTTGCATACAGATAAAAAGGCAACATTAGCAACCATATTTTTATCACAAATCATCCTTTTCTATTCTTACATAATCTATCTCTTCATAAAATACAATATTACCTTTATGAGATTTTTTAACTTTATAAAGAGCCAAATCAGCTTTTTTAAACAATTCTTCAAACTCTTTACGAGATTCTATCACAACTGAACCTATACTAGCAGAAACTATTTTTTCCATTTTTTTATCAAAACTTTTTTGAAATTCAAATAATTTTTTATTGATTTGTATTAGAGCATCTCTCATTTCATCTTTTGTATAAGATGTTAATATCAAAAACTCATCTCCTCCCCATCTTCCCACAGTACAATTTTCAAAATATTTTTTTATCAACGAAGCAAACTCTTTTAAAACTTTATCTCCTATATTATGTCCAAAATTATCATTGATATATTTAAAATTATCCAAATCCACAATGGACAATCTCAAATACGAACCGGTTTTGAATTCATCTTCAAAAGCATATCTATTTAAAGTTTGTGTCAATTTATCATATTTTGCATTTGTACTAAACTCATTATATAGCCTATCGGCAATCTTTATCTTTGAGTAAAAAAACCAGTACAAAAGAAAAGTGATAAATACTA
>JALVWI010000295.1 GCA_027038335.1 Campylobacterales bacterium
CCCTCACTTCCACCATTTTGGAGAATATTTTGTTTAAAAAAGCTCTTTTTTTATCTATAATTACTATTTTTTTTATCGGATGTGCAACTACTTCTGATACTATTGATATGCCTAAATATTATCAAGAAATTCACAAAAATGATAACAACACATCTTTATATCACCATGTATCAAACGGCACAGGTTTTCACGAGCCTTCTACTTTTGATCACAATACAGTAGCCACTAAAACAAAACAATATACAAATAAAAGTTTAAATTTTTCAGGAAACGGATATATAAAAGGTATCGTAGAAAAAGTTTACTATTCAAAAGCTAAACATAAATGGATATATTATATAAAAGGTACTGATTTAAAAAATAATAAACTTAAATATGCTAAAGTTTATAGTGTAAAAAAACTTGCACACACAAACAACTTAGTTTATGCCATTATCAATAATGGTTTTATATCATCATTATATTTATACAATATTTCAAAAAGTTACAAAATAAAGAAAAAAAGAAAATTTGTAAACAAAAGTAAACAAAAAAGAAAAATATATAAAAAAGCCGATAATCACCCTAAAACTAGGAGAAGAGAGCAAGTTATAAGTGCTCCTGAAGTAGAAAAAGTTATTTTTTGATTTACTTTTTGTTAACTTTTAACAGATACAATTACTCATTAGCTTAGAAAAAGACATTATCTTTAATCTATCAGCTCTCTTGTGTGTTGTTTTCATAGAATCGGGTGGCTGTAGTCACCCTTTTTTATTTTTATACAAATCTATATAAAAAACTGCACCGTTTTCATCATTATATGCTTTTAAAGTTCCTTTCATATTTTTTTCTATGATTAGTTTTGACATATACAATCCTATCCCCGTCCCTGAGGATGTATCTTTGGTAGTAAAATACGGTTCAAATATCTTTTCTATCGGCTTAGTTTTAATTCCTCCGGCATTATCTTTTATATATAGTTTGATCTTATCATTTCCATCTACTTCCAATGAGATGGTAATAGTGGGATTTACGATGCTATTTTTAACTAAGGCGTATTTTGCATTTGAAAGTATATTTAATATAACTTGTTCAAATTCACTCTCATATCCGTAAATCTTTATATCTTTATCTATTTTAATAAGCACTTTTATATTTTTATCTTTAAGTGATGATTCCATGATGGAAAGCACACTCTCGCAAGCTTGTTTGATACTAAAAAGTTTTTTCTTTTTATCAGGTATAAAAAAGTTCCTAAAGTCATCAATAGTTTTAGACATAAACTCAAGCAATCTATCTATATCCTCACCTTTTTTTTGCATATATTCATTTGTCATCAAACCTTTTCTGTATTTTAATTTTATATTCATCATTATTGAAGATAATTCATTTAAAGGCTGTCTCCACTGATGGGCGATATTGCTTATCATCTCTCCAAGAGCTATAAACTTTGATTTTTGTATAAGAAATTGTTCTTGTTCTCTATTTTTTTCTATCTCCTCTTTGACCCTTTTTTCTAAATTTTTGTTGAGATTTTCAAGTTCTGCTGTTTTTTGACTTACTTCATCTCTATAATTTTGAAAAAACTTATCTATCCTACTGCCTAAAAATATAGCAAACAAAAAAGCAATAACATAAAATAAAAAATAAACTGTTACAGTCATTACAATCTCTTTTTTCAAACTTTTTAAAAGCATTTCTCTCTTTTTATTTATAGAATACTCTATATCATCCAGATAAACTCCGGCAGCTATAACCCAGTTATATTTTTTATACAATTTAAAATAAGATAATTTAAGTATCTTTTTATCAGTTTTAGGTTTTTTATACCTATACATTACAAATGATTCACCCTGTTTTTTTATATCTTTTAAAAATTGCTCTCTAAACATTTTGCCATCAGCATCTTTGTATTTTGAAGAAATATATTTACCCACCAAATCAGGTCTGTTTGGATTGATAAACATTTTTGCAAATCTATCGCCTCCATTAAAATTAATTATCTTATAAACAAATATATAATTTAACCTATTTTTTCCAAATCTAATTGAGTTTATATAGTCTTTTATAATTTGCACAGCCGTTTTATCATCAATATTTTTATTTTTATCAATAAAATCAATAAAATGTACAACCGAATCCACTTCTCTTTTTAAAAACATTTTTTGATTGTCAATTCTCTCTTTTTTGAGATTGTTTAACTCTTGTTCAAATTCCACATATTGTCTATCTATTGAAAAATATATCGTAAATATCATTAAGGCAAAAAGTATAATTGTGATAGAAATTATAATAACTTTTGCTATATTGTTTTCTTTGATTATTTTCATTTTTTTCCTTTTATTTGATATTTTTATTGATTTTATTGGAAAATTATTATATCATACATTGCTGTAACATTTTATGTATTTTATAAAAAAGGAATAATATCATGAAAGATGAGTTAGAAAAATTAAAAAATTATACTGTTTTATATGCAGAAGACGAGTCTGGAACTAGAGAAAATATATCTGAACTACTAAAAATGATGTTTAAAAAAGTTTTTGTTGCAGACAATGGCGATGATGCATATGAGCTATATCTAAAGCATATGCCTGATCTTGTTATTACAGATATAAAAATGCCCGGACTTGATGGTATAGAGCTAGCAAAAGAGATAAGAAAGATAAGCTCATCCACGCAGATAATTGTCATTTCAGCCTATACTGATGTTGAATATATGCTTAGTGCGGTTGAACTTTTACTTACAAGATACATAGTAAAACCGCTCACTGAAACAAAACTAAACAAAGCACTAGAACTTTTCTTAAAAAATAAAGAAAAAAGAAAAATTCATGAACTTGAAGATAGCTGGAAGTATGATGAAGATAAACATATCACCATAGATCCTGAAGGAAATGAATACAAACTTACAAAAAAAGAGGACAGACTCCTAAAACTGCTATCTGAAAAAGATAGAACAGTTACTTACAAAGAGATAGAAACTTTTGTATGGGGCTATGATAATGCCATGAGCCAAAATGCTTTAAGACTTCTTGCTAAAAATTTAAGGAAAAAGCTTCCGGAAGGTTTAGTCAAAAATATCCATGCTACAGGATATAGGTTGTAGGGATTTTAAATATACCCGTATATTGTTTCAAAAATTAAATAATTTATAAAAAAATTATAATTTATTTATAATTTACATACAATTTACATACAATAATATTACAATAGATACAAATTTTTAAAGGAGTTATAATGAAAAAAACAGTTAAAGCTATAATGATAGCTAGTTTATTGGCAACTAGTGCGTTTTCAGCACAGTATGTTTTAAAGTTCTCACATGTCGTTAGTCCTGATACGCCTAAAGGTAAAGCAGCTAACTATTTTGCCAAAAGATTGGAAGAATTAAGTGGTGGAAAGATAGATGTTCAAGTTTATCCAAATGCTCAACTTTACGGCGATAAAGCTGTTTTAAAGGCACTAAAACTTAACTCAGTTCAAATGGCATGTCCTAGTTTTTCAAAATTTGGTAGATTTGTTCCTCAACTTGCACTTTTTGATCTTCCATTTCTCTTTAAAGATATGAATCATGTACACAAAGTCCAAGATAGCGAAGTTGGAGCAAAACTTAAAAGTATGGTAACAAAAAAAGGATATGTAGCTCTTGAATTTTGGGATAACGGTTTTAAAGAGTTAACATCATCCAAAAAAGCTATCCTTTGGCCAAAAGATGCAGCCGGTCAAAAGTTTAGGATTATGAGTTCAAAAGTACTTGAAGCTCAGTTCAAAGCAGTAGGAGCCAATCCTCAAATGATGCCTTTTAGCGAAGTTTATTCTGCTCTTCAACAAGGCGTTATAGACGGAGAAGAAAATACTATCTCAAACATATATACTAAAAAGTTTT
Source organism: Campylobacterales bacterium (assembly GCA_027038335.1). GTDB lineage: Bacteria > Campylobacterota > Campylobacteria > Campylobacterales > JALSKU01 > JALSKU01. Next base: position 3,869 of record JALVWI010000295.1, read on the forward strand.
ATGAAGTTCAAAAATATATGACTATGAGCAACCATGGATATCTTGGTTATCTTGTAGTTATGAGCAAAACATTTTGGAACTCACTACCTGCTGATCTCCAAAAAGATGTAAAAAAAGCTATGAAAGAAGCTACTGCAAAAGAGAGACAATATGCTATAGAGCTTAACAATTCACAATTTGCTAAGATCAAAGCTTATGCTGATAAAACAGGTAAATTAAAAATATACAACTTAACTCCTGAGCAAAGAGCTGCATGGGAAAAAGTTGAAAGAAAAATATATCCTCAGTTTTATAGCCCTAAAAAGATAGGAAAAAAACTTATCCAAGCAGCATTAAAATTAGCTAAATAAGCGACATCATGTTTGGGCTCATAGATAAATTTCTAGGCTCTATCAACAAGTCCATAGCAACCTTCGGTATAGCAGCCGGGGTTGTTTTGGCATTTATAAATGTTGTTGCTAGATACGGATTTAACGGTTCTATTACATGGGCTAGTGAACTTACAAATTACTTCTTTATTTGGAGTGCTTTTTTTGGAGCAGCATATTGCTTCAAAAAAGATTCTCACATCTCAGTTACACTCTTTATGGAAAAGCTTCCTGCACCTTTGATGAAAGCTTTGATGATACTATCTCATACCATAGTCATCATTTATCTTGCAGCAGTTGCTTACTATGGATACAAATTTTTACTTCTTGAGATAGATCTTGGTGAAGTTTCCATTGATCTTGTAGTACCAAAGATATCTTGGCTTGGTATGAGTGATAGTTGGGCAGTTCCCATGTGGATACCATACTCAGTCATACCTTTAGCATTTGCTTCTGCGGCTTTAAGGGTTTTTGAAAAACTTGTTGAGATCATAAAAACTCCGGCTGAACTTGCTAGACGCGAAAGTGAAGCAGAAATGATACTCTCAAAAATGCAAGAGAGTGAAGATGAGGATAAAATAGAAAAAGTTGAAAAAACTCTTGAAATTCACGAAAAGCTCGAAAAGATAGAGACGATAGAGAAAAAACTCGAAAAACTTGAAAAGGAAATGGAAAAAATCATTGAAGATGAAATAAGTTCACTAGAAGAAAAAGAAAAATTAAAAAAATTAAAAAATATAGAAAAAAAACTTATAACTTGTCAAACAAAACTTCTCAAAAAGTTAGAAGATATGGAAAAGGGAGTGTAGTATGAGTGTATATATACTATTTGGATTATTTTTTGTTCTTATGATCATAGGAACTCCCATAGCTGTAGCTTTAGGAGCAAGTACTTTTATCACTCTTGTTATGTACACACCTATCTCACCTGTTGAGATATCCTCCATGCTTTTTGAAAAGATAGATGCTTACTCTTTGATGGCTATACCGATGTTCATCTTAGCCGGTAATTTACTAAGCAAAGGTAGTGCTTCAAAGCGGATCATTGACTTTGCCAAAAGTGCGGTAGGACACCTACCGGGCGGTCTTCCTATCAGTGCTATATTTGCTAGTATTATTTTTGCTGCGGTTAGCGGTAGTTCACCTGCAACTGTTGTTGCTATCGGTTCCATAATGTTTGCTGCCATTCAAGAAGCCGGATATCCAAAAAAATACGCCATAGGAACTATAGCTACATCTGGAAGTCTTGGCATATTGATACCTCCTTCTATCGTTATGATCGTTTATGGAGTTACCGCAGAACAATCCATAGGAAAACTTTTTATGGCAGGTGTAATTCCCGGATTGATACTTGGCGGAATGCTTATAGCAGTTACATATATCGGTGCGAAAAGACTTGGTTTCAAAAAGACCAAACCGGCACCTTTCAAAGAAAGAATGCAAAAGCTCAAAGATGCTTCATGGGGTCTTATGACGATAGTCATCGTTATAGGAGGAATTTACGGAGGTATTTTTACTCCTACTGAAGCTGCGGCTGTTGCTGCTGTATGGGCATTTTTTGTATCTTGGATCATTTATAAAGATGTAAAGTTAAAAGATTTTTATCCTATTATTTTAGAATCTGCTAAAACTGCTGCTATGATCATGTTTGTCATAGCAAATGCTATGCTTTTTGCCCATTTTTTGACTTTGGAAAATGTTCCTCAGCATATCACACAAGCTTTGATCAATGCTCATGTCGGCAAAATTGCATTTTTGTTTTTGATCAATATATTGCTCATCATAGCAGGAAGTTTTATGGAGCCGAGTGCCATCATCATGATACTTGTCCCTCTGCTACTCCCGGTTGCGACAGCTCTTGGAGTAAACCCTATACACCTTGGTATCATTATCACTGTAAATATGGAGATAGGTATGGTTTCACCGCCTGTTGGACTAAATCTTTTTGTTACAAGCGGTATTACTGGATTTAACATAAAAGATGTCATTATTTACACACTTCCTTGGACACTTACTCTACTCGTAGGATTGTTGCTAGTTACTTATGTACCTATCATATCCCTATGGCTACCAAATATGATGTATGGATGATTCAGGATTGAGGATGTAGGATTGAGGATGTAGGGCAAAGTACCAATACCTTTCTCAAACCTAAATCCTAAATCCTAAAACCTGCCTACTATCATAATTTTATGCTATAATACCCTAATCATGAGTTACGAATTAAGGAGTTCTCTTGAAACCACTTGATAAAAACTTTTTTACTTATGAGGATTATAAAAATTGGGAAGGAAGGTGGGAGCTAATTGACGGAAAAGCTTATGATATGTCCCCGGCACCCTACCCTAGACATCAAAGGGTTATACTAAAAATTGCTAAAATAATGATGGATAGTTTTGAATGTAAAAACTGTGAAATATATATCTCTCCAATTGATTGGAAGTTAGATAATATAAATGTTGTCCAACCCGATATCGCTATATTCTGCGAAGATCCAAAAGAGCAATACTTTTCAAAAACCCCACCGCTTATAGTAGAA
>JALVWI010000296.1 GCA_027038335.1 Campylobacterales bacterium
CCCTTCCTGTACCTTTTGCAACTGCCAAAAGTGGCTCTTCGGCAACATACACAGGAAGTCTTACAATTTCACTTAAGTATTTATCAATACCTCTTATAAGAGCTCCTCCTCCGGTTAGTACAATACCGTTTTCCACAATATCCCCCGCCAAATCAGGCGGTGTTGCTTCAAGTATATCTTTTAGAGCATCACTTATCTCTTTTAAAGGCTCTTTCATAGCCTCTCTTATATCTTCACTACCAAGATCAATACTTACCAAAAGTCCGCTTATCTGATCTCTTCCTTTTACGCTTATGCTTATCTCTTCATCTAGCTTAATCGCACTTCCAATCTCTATCTTTATAAGCTCGCCTGTTCTATCACCTATCAAAAGATTGTATTTTTTCTTTACAAAATCAACTATAGCCTGATCCATTTTATCGCCTGCTACTCTAATAGACTTGCATATCACCAATCCTCCTAGAGATATAACACCTATTTCAGTAGTTCCTCCTCCTATATCTACCACCAAATGACCATGCGGTTTTTTGATATCAAGATCAGCTCCGATGGCAGCCGCCATAGGCTCTTCTATAAGATAAACTTCCCTAGCTCCCGCACTCATAGCTGATTCTCGTACAGCTTTTCTTTCAACTTGCGTAAGACCATAAGGAACACATATCACGATACGGGGTCTTATAAAACTTTTTCTTTTATGGGCTTTTTCTATAAAATATCTTATCATTTTCTCTGTTATATCAAAGTCAGCTATAACACCATCTTTCATAGGTCTTATAGCTTGGATATTGCCCGGAGTCTTTCCTATCATATCTTTTGCTTCATATCCTACTGCTAGGATATTGCTTCTTCCAAATTTATCATTTTGTATCGCAACAACCGAAGGCTCATTGATGATGATACCTTTACCTCTTAAAAGTATCAAAGTATTGGCTGTACCTAAGTCTATACTCATATCATTTGAAAATAACCCTATTATTTTATCTAATATCATATCTTGCCTTTATGCGATTTTTTTAGAATTTTTTATATATAACGGTTTTGCTTTATTTGCAACAACATCTTTTGTAATAAGTACTTCATAACCCTCAAGCTCAGGAAGTTCAAACATAATGTCAACCATGATCTCTTCCATGATAGATCTTAGCCCCCTAGCACCTGTTTTTCTATTGATTGCCATCTTTGCAATTTCTCTTAATGCTTCATCTTCAAAAGTTAAAGTTACTCCATCAATAGCAAAAAGTTTTTGATACTGCTTCAAAATGGCATTTTTTGGTTCGGTTAGTATCTTTACCATATCTTCTTCAGTTATTTGATTGAGTGTAGCTATAGAATGAAGTCTTCCTATAAGTTCTGGAATAAGTCCATAGTTGACCAAATCATCCGGCTCAACCAACTCTATCAAATTATCATCTTCACTTTTTTTTCTTTTTGCTTGATTAAATCCTAATATGTTATTGCCTATTCTTCTTTTGATAATATCATTAAGCCCATCAAATGCACCTCCGCAAACAAAAAGAATATTGGAAGTATCTATTTGAGTAAACTCTTGATTGGGATGCTTTCTACCTCCCTTTGGAGAAATATTTACTAAACTTCCCTCTATGATTTTTAAAAGTGCTTGTTGAACTCCCTCTCCTGAAACATCTCTTGTGATAGATCTATTTTCACTCATTCTAGCTATCTTATCTATCTCATCAACAAAAACTATACCCTTTTCAGCCTTTTTGACATCCCCGTCAGCCTCTTGTAGTAACTTTGTTAAAATATTTTCTACATCTTCGCCTACATATCCGGCTTCTGTCAAGCTAGTAGCATCAGCTATAGCTATAGGAACATCCAAAAATTTTGCCATCGTTTGAGCCATCAAAGTTTTTCCGCTACCTGTTGGTCCGATAAATAAAATATTTGACTTTTGGATCTCTGTATCATCATCTTTAAAAGATGCGCTTTTAAAAATTCTTTTATAATGGTTATAAACTCCTACCGCAAATATCTTTTTAGCATTATGCTGACCTACTACATAATCATCTAAAACTTTTTTAAGCTCTTTCGGGGTAAATATTCTTTTTTCATCATCACCGTTGCCATCAAACAGGTCTTCATCTCCAAAAAGTATCTTGTAAGCTGAAACCACACAGTGTTCGCATATACAAACTCCGTTACCCTCTATAAGTCTGTTGTCATTACTCTCTTTGGAATTGCAAAAACTACATCTTTTCATTTAGCCCTCTCCCTTTTTAAAACTACACCTTTGACAGGAGAAGTTATCTTATTTATTATCTCTATCAAACGGAATCCCTCTTTTTGTATTTATTATAAAGTTGCATAAATTTTTTACTTTATCATTGTCTGCATCACTTAGCACCTCTTCTACGCTCTCTTTTATAGCTTTACCTGATCTAAATATTTTACTATATGCTTTACGCAGAGCATCCACATCACTTCTTTCAAATCTTCTTCTAAGACCTACCAAATTCAAGCCTTTCAATTTGGCTCTATTACCCTCAGCTAAACAGTATGGAGGTATATCTTGACTTACCGCACTCGCTCCTCCTATCATCACACTTTCACCGATTTTAACAAATTGATGGATAGGAGTTAAGCCTCCTATGACGGTATAGTCACCTATCTCAACATGACCGGCAAGGGTAGCATTGTTGGCAAGGATTATATTATTGCCGAGCACACAATCATGAGCTATATGACAATATGCCATGATATAGTTATTGTCACCTATAATAGTTTTTTTATCCTGTTTTAGTGTAGGAAGGTTGATAGTTACAAACTCTCTTATGATATTATTTTCACCTATGATAAGTTCACCCGTTTCACCTTTATAGGAGACATCTTGAGGTATGTTACCGACTACCGCATAAGAGTGGATTTGTGTATTTTTGCCCACAGTGGTTTTACCTTTTACTTGAGCACCTTCATAAACCTTAACTCCATCTTCAAGCTCTACTTCACTACCTATAACGGCAAATGCCCTTATCTCAACATTTTCACCTATAATCGCACCCTCTTCTATAATGGCTAATTTACTAATATCGGTCATTTACTTATCCACTATCATAGCTTTAAGTTCAGCTTCACAAGCTAACTTATCATCAATATAAGCCTTACCGCTAAGCACCCAGATAGAACCTTTGTGTTTTGTAACGCTTAATTTATAGACCAGTTTATCACCGGGCTTAACCGGAGATCTAAACTTGGCTTTATCAATACTCATAAAATAAACTACTTTATCTTGGGTATCATTTTGTTCACTATCACTCATACTCTCAAATGCCAAAACTCCTCCGGCTTGAGCCATACCCTCTATGATCATAACACCCGGATATATAGGATGATCAGGAAAGTGCCCTTGAAAGATTTGTTCACCTATAGTAACATTTTTATAAGCCTCTATAAACTCCTCTTTTCTTATCTCTACAACTCTGTCAACCAATAAAAACGGAAATCTATGAGGAAGAATTTTTTGAATATCTACTACATCTAACATAAAATTTAGCCTTTTTTCATAAAGTTTAGATATTTTATCAAAAAATTAATAAATTTTCCCTAATATCATTAAAATATACTGCATCAAGATAAAGCTCAAATGCTTTAAAATCAATCTTATCTACGATAACAATAGGTGAAAGAGAGTAAAAACTATTTTCTATAAGATTTCTAAATTTTATCTCTTCTTCTACTAAAGGAGGATGGAAAATAAGCTCTTTTATATTTTTATATGATAGATTTGCAGCTCTATTAAAATAATCAATACTGATAAATTTTACATTATCTCTATTGGCATAATAAATATCTTTAATATCTTTTTCAACCCTTAATTTAACTTTTTTTTGTTTTAAATATGAGTAAAAAAGAGGGTATGAGGGTATAATTTTTTTATTGACTTTAAGGTATGAGCTTAAAACTCTATAGTTTAAAAAACTACTTTTTACTATATCGTAACTTTTACTTAATTTTTCTAGCTTTACTCTTTGCTCATAAAGCTCTATTCTCTCCTCTATAGAGTTTGGCTGAACTTGCTTTGCCATATTGGAAAAAAGCTCATCCGCTATCTTACCTTGAGCATCTCTTTGTTTATTAAGAGCATATATACATCCGCAATAATTTTGGTGATAGAGCTTATCTTTTTTAGCTAGCAAAAACTGCTCGTTTGTACCGCCTTTTTTTCTAAAATCAACACTTATAAACTCTACTTCATACTTTTTTGCAAGCTTTTTGCCTACGGCTGTTAATTGTTCTATGGATTTTTTGGGACTAGTCAAAAGAGTAGTGGTAACTTTATCAATTCCAAGCTCTTTTGCCTTTTTCATACTTACTTCAACTCTATTGTCAAAGCAAAGAGTACACCTTTGTCCTTTTTCAGGCTCATCTTCATACCCCTTTACAGCATCAAGCCATCCACCTACATCATATTCTCCCTCAAGTAGTTCAACTCCGAGCATTTTGCAACTTCTTTTAACATCAAGAAGTCTAAGATAATATTCACTATATGGATGAATATTTGGATCATAAAAAAAGCCCACAAGCTTTTCATTGGGATATAACTTTTGAAGTTTTTGTAAGAAAAAATGGCTATCGACTGAGCAGCAAATGTGAACAAGCATAGTAGGTTTTAGATTTTAGATTTTGGGATGGAGGAAAAAATTAACTATTTCTCAATCCTAAATCCTATCTTAACTCCTCTAATTTTTCTTTTACTTTTTGAACATGCCCTTTCACTTTTACTTTATCCCATCTATATGCTACTTTACCTTCCGGATTTATAAGATATGTAGTCCTAACAACTCCCATATACTCTCTTCCGTACATTTTTTTAAGTTGCCATACTCCATACTCTTGCAATACTTTTTTATCTTCATCACTTAAAAGTGTAATTTTAAGACCTTTTTTTTCTATAAAGTTTCTATGCTTTTTAGGACTGTCTGGACTTACACCTAAAACTACCGCATCTAACTCTTCAAAATCTGGTAAATTTTCTGTAAAATCACAAGCTTCAGTAGTACAACCGGGAGTATTATCTTTTGGGTAAAAGTATAAAACTATCCACTTCCCTCTTAAGTCTCTTAAACATATATCAACCTCATCTTGGTTGGGCAAACAAAAATCTTTTGCCGTATCTGTGATTTCTATCATCTTAACTCCTTATTTTTGTAAAAATTTTTTATAAATACAACTATATCTTTTTTAGAAAGCGGTTTAGAGTATAAATACCCTTGTACGATATGACATCCTTGTTTTTTTAAAAACTCTTCTTGCTCTTTTTTTTCTATACCTTCTGCTATTATTTTAAGCTCCAAACCTTTTCCAAGCTCAATAATAGTATTTACTATAGCTTCATCTTGTATAGTTTTGGGGATATCTTTGATAAAAGATTGATCTATTTTTATGACATCAAACGGTAATTTTTTAATATATGCCAAAGAGGAGTAACCTGTGCCGAAGTCATCTATAGAAATACTACATCCAATATCTCTTATCTGTCTCAAAAGCTCATACGAGCTTTTGACATCTTGCATAACAAACCCCTCTGTTATCTCAAACTCTATCAAAGCAGGGTTGCAATTATTGAGAGCCAAATAGTTCGTGATAGTAGTTAAAATACTATAATCTTTTAGTTGTCTGTCATCAAGGTTGATAGAAACTCTTTGCAAACAAGGGTTTATTTCTTTCATAGTAGCAGCAAATGCCATAGCTTTATCCATAACAATATTTCCGATATTTCCTATCAAGTTACATTGAGATGCTATGTTTATGAACTGGTTTGGAGTGATAATCTTATCGCCTTTTTTCCATCTTACAAGTGCTTCAAGACCTATTATTTGATGATTTTTTATATCCATTTGTGGTTGATAATAAACGATAAACTCATCATTATCTATAGCTTTTTTTATACTTTCTTCCAATACATGTCTTTGAATAATTTTCTTATACATTTTATCTTTAAAAAAAACATACTTGTTCTTTCCTGCATCCTTTGCCTTGTACATAGCGATATCAGCATTTCTCAAAAGCTCTTCACTTGTTTCACCGTCATCAGGATAAACAGCTATACCTATACTCGCACCGATCTTTAAAAGATGCCCTTTTACAAAAAATGGTTCATTAAAAGCATTTTTTAATTTATCAGCTATTTGAGCTATGTCATTTTCATCTTGAAAATCACTAAACAAAAAGACAAACTCATCGCCTCCAAATCTAAAAAGATAATCGTTCTCTCTTATCTCGTCTTGAAGTCTTTTAGTAGCTTGGACCAAAAGTTCATCACCTATATCATGACCGTAAAAATCATTGATATTTTTAAATCCATCAAAATCCAAAAACAGAAGTGCCACTTTTTTCTCTTCTCTTTTTGCTCTTAATATTTCATGGGTTATAATTTCATTAAACATAAATCTATTTGGAAGTTTTGTAAGCATATCATGTCTTGCTCTATAAACAAGTTTTTCTTCATTCTCTTTTAACTCTTTTTCTATCTTTTTTCTGTGGCTTATATCTCTAAATACTGTATAAAATACCGGTTTATTGTTAAGCTTGATCAAAGTTATAACCATCTCTATCCAAAATATTGAACCATCAAGCTTTTTAGCAAGCCACTCCCCTCTATAAACATTATCATTTTTTACCTTAGATAGTATATACAAAATTTTTTCTTTTGAACTTACACCGTTAGGCTGAAATTTTGGTGAAAGAGTCAAAGCATTATATTGTAAAAGTTCATTTTTATCTTTTGCTCCAAATATTTCTACCGCGGCTTTATT